>CAZECZ010000004.1:33145-67255 GCA_964510815.1 uncultured Aestuariivirga sp. | reverse complement strand
AAGGTCCCAAGGGTTCGGCTGTTCGCCGATTAAAGTGGTACGTGAGCTGGGTTCAAAACGTCGTGAGACAGTTTGGTCCCTATCTGCCGTGATTGTAGGAGTTTTGAGAGGATTTGTCCTTAGTACGAGAGGACCGGGATGAACACACCTCCGGTGGACCTGTTGTCGCGCCAGCGGCAGTGCAGGGTAGCTATGTGTGGACGGGATAACCGCTGAAGGCATCTAAGCGGGAAACCCACCTCGAAACAAGAACTCCCTTGAGAACCGAGGAAGACGACCTCGTTGATAGGCCAGGTGTGGACGCGCAGCAATGTGTGAAGCTTACTGGTACTAATCGTTCGAACGGCTTGAATCGCTCTCATTATCGATGTCCATCATCGATGATGATGAAAGACTTTTGTGACGACTGTGCTTCGGTTCCCTCTGTCCTTCGCCGGCCTGGTGGCTTTGGCGGGGTGTCCATACCCGATCCCATCTCGAACTCGGCCGTAAATCGCCCCAGCGCCAATGGTACTTCGTCTTAAGACGCGGAAGAGTAGGTCGTTGCCAGGCCTGCGAAAGACAGAGATCCCTTCATCACGAACCTTTCTCAAAACCCGCCGCTGCAGAAATGCACGGCGGGTTTCGTGTTTGGGGCCTTGTATCAAATCACCGGCAAGTCTGGTGGCGTGCGCTCGGTGAGCAGCCGCGGAACGTCATCAGTGACAACAATGTTTTCCTCATGAACCATGATTCGCCCATCCGCGACGTCCATGCCGGGTTCGAGCGTCAACACCATGCCGGGAACGAGGACGGTTTCGTCCCACGAAATGAGTGACGGCGATTCGGTGAGCTGCATGCCGAGACCGTGGCCTGCGCGGCCAACGCCGCCGCCATCACTGCCGATCACCTCGATCATGGCGCGGTGGAGATCGCAGACCCGGGCGCCGGGTCTTGCAGCGGCAAGTCCTGCCTCCGTCGCCCGCCACAAGGTCTCATGGGCGCGTTTCGCCGCATCGAGGGCATGGCCGATGGCGAAATTGCGGTCGAAATCGCAGAAGTAGCCGCGCAATGTCGCTCCCGTATCCAGCATCAGCACATCGCCGTTGCGAAGTGGCGTCGAGTCCGGCGGTGAAATGACGTCCAAATATCCGCCTTGTCCCGCGCCGCCGACGAGATAAGGAACATCTTCTGCGCCTTGTGACAGAAGTTCGATCTTGAACGTGCGGAACACGATATCGAGCGGCTGTCCTTCGTGAAAAATCTCTCGTCCCCGTGCGAAGGCGCGCGATGCGATGGCGCAGATGTCTGCAATCGTCTCGATCTCCGCCGTCGATTTCACCATACGCAGGCGTTGGACCAGATCGGTCGCATCCATGAACGCCGCGCCACGCAACCGCTCGCGCAAGAGATCGTAATCCCGAAGCGGCATCCGCAGGCTTGTCTCACGTCCCATCGGCATCCCGATCCGCTTGTAGCGAGCGAGGGCATCGGCAAGGAGTGAAATCCCATCGTCGGATTCATGCGGTGATGACCAGCAGCGGATGTCATCGAGCCAGGTCTGGCGCATCAAGGCTTCGCCGATGCCGGGAACGACGGCGACAGGCTTTCCTGCACGCGGCACGATGAGGAACCAAGGCCTGGTCGGGCTCTGCCAGAACAGCGTGCGGAAGCCGGAAAAATACCGGACCTCGGCTTCAGTGGTGAACAGCAGCGCATCGAAACCTCGCGTGGACATGGCGCGCTGGGCCCGTTCAAGCCGGCTCTCATATTCGCTGACAGGAAAATCCATGAGCCCTATTCCGGTGCATTTTCAGATATATAGACCAGAGCGCGGGATGACGGGCCGAGCTCCACCTTGTCTTGTTGACGGTTCACGGACAGCAACCCGGCAAAGCCCGCACCACCGGACGGTGACGTGCTGATTCCGTGTTGTTGCAGAAGGCCGACACCCTCTGCTGCCTCGTCTTCCGTAATGGTCATGAAAGCGTCCGCCTCTCGCGCCAGATACTTGAGGGCGAGGTGGGACGGCTCCTTGCAGTCGAGCCGTCCCATGGACGACACGGGTCCCGGCGCCACAATTGGCCGCCCGGCCTTGATGCTTTCAAACAGGGCGGGGGCAAAGGCCGGCTCGACCACGACGATCTTCGGTGAGTCTCCCCAGTTTCGCCGCGCTGATGCAGCAGCAGCCGCTGCAAGACCACCGACCCCAGCTTGCAGGAAAATATGCGTCGGCGGCTGACTTATCGTGCGAACGGCCTCTTCCCCCATGATGAGGTAGCCTTCCATGACATCACGGGCCGGCTCGGTGTATCCGATCCACGTGCTGTCTGAGAGCAGATGCCAGCCATGGGCGGCGGCTGCCTCCTTGGCCGCGGCCATGCTCTCCTCATACGTATCACCAGCACGAACCACGCGCGCACCCTTGGCCTGGAGTCGCAATGAGAAACTCTCGGGCACTGTCTTCGACAGGTAGATGATCGCCGTGGCACCAAACACGCGCGCCCCCGCCGCGACCGATAGGCCATGGTTTCCCGCACTGGCGCAGATGAATGTCTGGCCGGACAGCGCGTGGGTGAAATTCCTCTGCAGGTCATCGCCCGCCGCGATCCGCGCCCGCTTGGCGATGGCATGGGCGGCACCCAGCGCCTTGAAGCTTCCAAGTCCCATGCGCTGCCGCTCGTCCTTCAGGGAGAGTTGTCCGATACCAAGTGCCCTGGAAAGGTCCCGGTGGTCCACAAGCGGTGTTTCGCCCGCTGCCGGGCACAGCGCCATGAGAGCGAGTGCCGCCGATGGGTCGGTCGCGATATCGCCTTCCGCGATCGCGACGTTTGACGGAAGGCCGCGACCCCGGTGGGGGTTCTCAAGAAATGTCATGACGTCTTCTGCATGCGGGCCGCGATGAGCGTGATCAATTCGAACATCATCACCATCGCCACCTGCGCCGTAATCTGGTTGGGATTGTCCTTGGTCGGCATCAGGCAGACGACATCGCCGCCGATGATGTCGAGTCCGTTGAGGCCCTGCAACAGGCGCGTTGCCTCGCGGATCGAGAACCCGCCGAAACCCGGCTCCAGATTGGAGACACCCGGCGCCACGGATGGGTCGAGCGAGTCGAGATCGAAGGTGATATAGGCCGGGCTGTCACCCACCCGGTCACGGATTATCTCGACGGTGCGCGCAATACCGAGGTCTTCGAATTCCTGCATCGTCACGACGTGGTAGCCGAGATCGCGGCTCGATCCGCCGACTCCTCCCTTGTGAATGCTGCCAGACGGGTGCCCGCGCATGCCGATCTGGATGCTGCGCTGCGGATCGATCGCACCCTCCTTGGCGGTGTAGGCGGCCCAATGGGCGGCCGATCGCTTGGCGCCCAGCCAGTGGGGCATGTTGTCATAGGAATCGGTATGGGCGTCGAAGTGGATGAGGGCCGCAGGCTTGCCGCCCGTCGTCTTCCGCCCCGGCCCGGCGAGCGCCTTGATGATGGGGCCGGTGATCGCATGGTCGCCGCCGATCGAGACCGGCCGCGTCCCCGCTTGATCGAGCCTGGCGTAGAAGGCTTCGATATCGCGCACACAGGCCTCGTTGTTCATCGCTTCGGGCAGCGGCACGTCGCCGAGGTCATTGATGCGTGCCACATCCCATGGCGCGAAGCCATGCACGACGTGGCTGCGGCGATAGAAGCCGGACTGGTGGCGCACCGCGCGTGGACCCAGATGTTGATCGCGCTCGGTCGAACCGTTGCCGGAACTGTGCGGCACGCCGACCAGTGCGATGTCGGCCGCCGCCGGATCCTCGACCCATGGACAGCGGAAGAAGGTAGGTATGCCCCACCAGTACCAACTCTGGGATGAGCGTTTCGCGGCTTCGAAGTCTTCGGCGGTCATGGCACCCTCATTGTCTGTCGCGCCGAGTTTAGAACCTAGTGCAACGGGCGCTCAAGTGCGAAGCCGTCGAGCGTGGAAAGTTGCGCCAGATATGAGCTGATCTAGGCGCCGCGGCGCAAGACGACGATCACCGCGAGTGCCGCGCTGAGTCCGATGGCGAGCAGGCCAAATGCGCCACCCGTTCCCATCACCGAAGCGGCCCAGCCGAAACCCCATGGCGCAAGGATGCGCGGGCCTCCCGACAACAGCGCCACAAAACTGAGACTGGCCGCGCGCCGGTGCGGTGAGTGGGCCGCCGCCAAGGCGAAGACGCAGGGAATGAGCACGGCCGTGCCAAGGCCCACGGTCGCAAAGGCAACGACACTGAGTACGAAATTCTTGGAAAGCCCGAGTATGGCAAAGCCGCAGATCGCGACGATCAACGACCAGGTCATGAGGCGAAGGTCGCCAAAGCGCGCACGCAAACGGTCGCCGATGATACGCAGCGACGCGTTGCACACGCCGTAGAAGGCGGCTCCCAACCCGGCGATGGCGGCAAGTGAAGGTGCAAGATCGTCGAGCAGCTTGGCAGACCACAGCAATGCCGCAGTTTCGGCTGAGATGATGAGGCCGGCCGCGAGTCCCAGGAGCACCAGCGGCCTGCGCGAGGCCGAGCCAATACCGGCCGGCAAACGCCGGGCGACGAGCGGCCGTGCAGGAACGCTGCGGAACACGAGGCCCCAGGCCAGCGCGAACGTCACCATGGACATGACGCCGACCAGCCACGGTCCGGCCATCACCGCGACAAAACTCGAGGCCACGGCGAAGAGGGCGGTTGCGGCCGACACACTGGCATGAAACATGGTGAAGACCGGCCGCCTCATGTCATGTTCGATGGCGGTGCCCTCGGCATTCATAAACAGATCAGTGAGGCCGAACAGGAGACCCAATAGGATGAATGCGGCGAAGAACGCCGCCTGCGACGTCGCTGCCAACAGGCCAAACAGCAGGACCGCAAACAGGGGCAAACCGGACAGCAGCACCGCGCGGTTGCTCATCGCATGGGCGATCCGCCCGCCCAGCGACATGGCGGCCACCGTGGCCAGCGTCGACAGCGCCATGGCCAGCCCCAGCGACACATCATCAATCTCGATGGTCCGGATCACCTCCGGCATGGCGCCAGCAAGCGCGCCGACAGCCGAGCCAAAGGCCGCATAGACCACCATGATGGCGGTGCGCGCTGTGAGGAGGGTTGACGGCTGGGACATGGATCGCGCTTCTATCGCAAGCGCCGATCAAGCGCTCATGTTTGCGACTGCGGCCAAATGGCGCCGATGTCCTTGATGAAGGCGTTGGTCTTCTCACCAAACAAGGGCTTCCACGCCTTACGGGCTTGGTGGAGCAGCTTCTTGCGTTCTGTGCGAATGATCTTCAGCACTTCGGAATCGAAGGCTGACGGCGCACCAAGTCCTTCCAACTCCACGAGGTCGTTGAAATCCCCCAGCAGGTTCCGCAGATCATTGAGTTTCGCAATGCGAGGTGCCGGATCGCGTGGCAGCGCATCAGCGAGCAATTCAAGATGGTGCAAATGATGGATGACCTGCTTGCGGGCCTGGTGAAGATCCGAGGCATCACCACTCTTGAGCGCCCTTCGGAGCATCTTTCTCGCCTTGCGATAGGTGTGAGCGAAGGCTTCTGACATGGCCGGCAGTTTCGTGCGCGGCAGGCGCCATATTCCGGCAATCCTGACCGCAGCCTCCACCGCTTGGCGTGCAGTCAGGAGTGATTTGCCCGGTGACGTCGAGACGACGTGGGCTTCATGATAGTCCGCGACGAGACGATCGAGGCCGTGGGCTTTTGGGAGCTTGTCCGACAGATGCTGGACGGCAGTATTGAGGGCCTCATGACGCCGCAAGAGGGACAACGCGTCAGCAGCTGTTTTCAGGTGGCGGGATGCGTCCTTGCTCACGGCCGTCCCGATGATCGGTTCCATCAGGACAATGTAGCTCCGCAGCCGCTTGATGCGCCGGCGCGCCGCATGAACCGGAGCACCGGCCTGCGCCTCCGCCAGATCGCGGGAGAGGCCGTCCAACAACTGAGCGGCATTTTCCACGAGCCGCGGAGACGCGCGTTTTGCGGATGGTGTCCCTTGACCTGTCTTTTCACCGCCCATGTCCCATGGCTTGGCGGTTTTTTCTGTTACAATCAACAATTTCGCAGGAGTGTCATGAAAGTGTCAGGATTTCTGTCAGAGGGGGTTCACAAACCGGGTCCGGATTGCTACATAGCCCTCGCGCACATGACGCGGGATGGAGCAGCCCGGTAGCTCGTCAGGCTCATAACCTGAAGGTCGTCAGTTCAAATCTGGCTCCCGCAACCAAAAAAGGCCCGTGATCTTGTATAGATCGCGGGCCTTTCCCATTTGGGGATCCCGTCATCTTTCAGTAGGCGGCCTGATAGCGCCCCTTGAAGCTCTCAAAAAGCTCGACTGTCCGCCGGGCGATGCCCGTCCACCCGAAATTCCGCCGCGCGAAGCGGGAACCCTCAATGGCAAGCCGCTCGCGCAAACGTTCATGCTGCATTGGCATGTTCAGCATGGCCGCGAATTCCTGCGGCCGGGTGGGATCAGCGACCAGAGCATGCCGGCCGAACTCGATCTGTTCGCACAGGCCGCCGCGTGTGGTCAGCACCGTGGGAGTTCCGCTGGCCATCGCTTCAACGGCCGTCATTCCGAACGGCTCGTACCGGGATGGCAGCGCGAATATGCCGGGCGCGCGATAGTAGTCTGCGAGATCGTCGTCCTCAACGTAGCCACGCCAGTCCACTTGCGTTGCGACATCAAGCTCTGTTGCCTGTTGCTTCCAGTCCTTGACCAGCTTCTGATCTTCCTCGGAATTGGCGCCGGCCGCCAGAACCAGGCGCGCTTCCGGTTGCATCTGGCGCAAATAGGGAAGCGACTCGATGATCAGGTCATAGCCCTTGTTCGTTGCCGCACGCCCGACGACGTAAACGTCGTGCTCGGACATCTGCAGCCGGGCGCGAAGATCCCTCAACTGCTGCGGCGTCACAGGCGTGAACCGTTGTTCGTCGATTCCCGGCGGAATCATCGTAATGTGATCGCTCGGCAGCTCATATTGCTCTTCGATCAGTGCCACCTGTTGCTCGCTGGTGGCAATAACGTGGTCGCAGCTTCGGTAGAGAACATATTCCTTCTGGATCCGTTCTTCGAAGCGGTAGTTTGCGGCATCACCTTCATCGAGACTCTTCATGTCCTGCGCCTTCCACCCGCCTAGTGAATGTGGCGTGTGGATGTGAGGTATCTGCAGTTCTTCTGCAATTTTCTGTCCTGAGACGCCCGCGTCCCAATAGTGACTGTTGACGACGTCGTACATCAATCCGTGCCTGCGAATCGCGGCGAGCGCGTTGGAAACGAAGTCCCCATACCAGTCGTGCATGTCCTCCTTGCGGATGAATCCTGGCCCGCCAAAGGGAATGCGCCAGACCCTCAGATTGTCATTGATGCGATCCTCAGCGGGCTGATCTTCGAACTGCCGGGTCAGCACATCGACGTTGTAGCCGAGGCGGGCGAAGCGTTTTGCCAGCTCCATGACGAACACGACTTGCCCGCCCGTGTCCGGCTTGCCGAGCTCGGGCGAACCGGCCACGTAACCATGCAGGGAAATCAGCATGAGTGATCCAGAATATTGTTTTGTCATAGCGATATCGCTTGGCCTCCTGTTGTTCAAACTTGGGCGGTGTTGACCGGTAGAGCGCCAAAGTGCACCAGCCCCTCCAGCACGCCGGAAGCGTGCGGGCGCGTAGCGAGATAGTATGGGAAACCTTCCAGTGCCCCGATGAGTTCCTTCCGGGCATTCGCCACTGCAATGCGGTTTCGGGCGGCAAGGAACATTGCGGCATCATTGCCGCTGTCACCAGCCACGATCACATTGCTAAGATCGAAGCCCAGTGCCTTTGCGAGATACAGGGTCGCGGCATCCTTGCCGGCACCATCTGGGATGACGTCGAAGTCGTCGGCCCCGGAGGCGATTGTACGACATGGGATGCCGGCCGTGGCCAGGGCCTCCCGTGCCGAAAGCTGCGCTTGACCAGCCGGTACGGCAAAACTCACTTTGCGGGATGTCTGAAATTCCGCGTCGTGCGGCCGAAATCCGAGCGCCTTCAGCAATTCGAAGACCCGCCCGGACGGCCATCCCCTAAAGCGCGCGCTCCAGTCTTCCAGAGGATGATCTGCGACAGAAATTTCGGTACCAAGCGCTGTAATCAGGGCGTCCGGAACCAGGCCAGGGGGAAACACATCTTTCAAGGTTCGCACGACGCTCGCCGACGGCCTGCTCGAATTGACTGCGAAGCACAACCGTCGGCGATGACGTGCGATGACCTCGGCAAAGAAACGCAGAGCCTGATCGTCCCCGGTCAATGTGTCGTCAATATCACTTACCAGAAGCCAGTCGGAGCCGCTTGAAGTCAATGCGCTCATGGTCCGATCGGCACATCACGCGCCATCGGCGTCTCGCTGTGACGTGTCGTCGTATACACCGACTCTTCCTCGGCGACTGTGCGATGCAGGTTTTCCACCACAACGGCTTCCAGTCGAACTTTTGCCGACTCGGTGTAAAATCCCAACCGCCCGGCGCCGTAGGCATCGTCGGCGACACACAATGTGACCTGCCCATTCATGGAGAACTCTATATAGGTACCATGAGCCACAATTTCGATGTCCCATGTCTTCCGGGGGTCATGAGTCATGAAATTGCCCGTCTGCAGTGTTTCGTAGTGGAAGGCATGTTCGAATTCAGGATGAGGGTTGGCCCCCCAACGGCGCAGCTGCGCATAGCCCTTCACCAGGTCGAGCGCCAGGAAGTAGCCGTCCCCCTCATCGCTAACCCGCAACACCAGGCCGCACTTGCCGAGCCCTTCGAGTTGCAGGCGGGCGCGCAATCGGAAATCGACGTGCTCGCCAGGGAGCAGAAAGGCTTCGTATCCGCTGTTGCAGGAGACGTGAATTTCGCCGTCACCGTCATTGACGTTGGCATGAGGGTTCCTGAACAGCGTGCTGAACTCCTTAGCGTCAGAAACCTCGTATCGTTCTCTTGCCAGAGCGTCGAAGCCGCGAAACGATCGCAGGACGAGGTGCCCGTCGCGATCGGTAGACAACTCCTTTGGTGGCGGCAACAGGCGGGTAATTACTTCGCGCCCATGGATCGTTTCGCGGCGTTGGAAGAAATTGAAAAGTAGCAGCCGGCCGTCGACCCGGCACACCCGCCCGGCATAATTCCCCTTTGGCAGCAAAACGTTGTCGGCAAAGTTGCGGTACGGTCCGCGCAGATGTTCGGCATACCAGTAGTGAATTTTGGTGTCCTCGCGGATCGATCCGATGAGGTAGTAGCGGCTATCAAGTTCAATGAGATTGGGAACCTCGACGTCGTCATAGAGGCCAGGCTTATGGAGAGGTGGTTCGAATTCGAATTTGTTGGGCTGGGTTTCCTGTGCAACTCCGACACATCCCCGGCGGATGACGGGGCCGTCCTTGACGCGTGCTGCTGCCAGCAGATACCGTTTGCCGGTCTGCGAATCCTGAAACAAGAACGGATCGCGGAAACTTACCCATTTCCGCCCTTCGTCGACCCGTGACTCGTACCAGGCCCCCGAAATTTCAACCGGATAATCGGGGTCTTCACGGCGCGTCCAAGTGTAGAGATCATCCGAGCGCGCCAATCCCACACGCTGCACGCGTCCGAACTCGGCGCGCGACAGCCCCGTGTAGAACATCCGCCAGGCGTCAGGTTTTTCGGGATCAGGCGAGACGTGCATGGTCCACAACATGTCGTCATCCCAGCTGCCCGGGTCTCCAACGAACAGTGCGTTTCGCACACGCCGCCAAGTCAGGCCGTCCTTGCTGACGGCATGAGCGATGAAGTCATGATTGGGAAGGACCAGATGGAACAGGTGGTAGAGACCGCCGTGATGAATGACATCGACGTCTCCGATGTCCGAACGCAGAAATCCGTGAGAGGCATACATCATGCCAGTGTGCCCAAGCACGCCCGGAAATGCAAATTGGCGCCTTTGCCGAGTAGCCTGCTTGGGCCCCGCATTGAGAGATCACCGGGTTGGCAGGAGAGTGTGTGATACGGTGCACAGCAGACAGGCCCCGATCTGATCAATTGCGAGCGCCGTACTGATCGCATAGCGAATCGTTGTGCTCGGTTGCTTTCTCTGAGAATGTCGGCAATTCCTTGCTTGTCATCCGTCATTTGCATCACGCGCCATGCCACGAAAATCGGCCACACACCAAGAAAAGGGTCCTGGAAAAGCTCTGAAGAGGCCAGGCCAAACAGATGCCCGCGTCCACCGGGAACTTTATGCAGCCATCATCAACCACCGCATCTCGCCAGGTACCCCTCTCCTCGAGGATTCACTTGCCCAGTCCTTTGGCGTGAGCCGGACTGTCATTCGCAAGGTGCTGCAACGCCTGTCGCATGAGCGGCTTGTGGAGATCGTGCCCAACAAAGGTGCTTCCGTGGCAAAACCCACTGCCGAAGAGGCCCGTCAAGTTTTCGAGGCGCGGCGGTTAATCGAGCGCGTCTTGGTGGAGCGCGTGACGGCACAGGCCAGCGACGTGGAGACGTCCGGGCTGGTCAAGACAGCCCGCGCCGAGAAATTGGCATTTGAAAGGGGAGACAAGCAGCAGCGGGTCAAGCTCTCCGGCGATTTTCACCGGCACCTTGCGGAACTCGGAGGCAATGAGGTGCTCAAGGGATTTCTCAACGAGTTGGTGTCCCGCACATCGCTGATCATCGCCCTCTATGAATCACCGGGCGCTGTGCCCTGTTCCCACAGTGAACATCTGGAGATCGCCAACGCGATCCAACGCCGCGATACCAAGAAGGCCATCCAGTACATGGATCATCATCTGCGCCACATCGAAGCGCAGATCGATTTGACGGATGCCTTCAAGCCAGTCGATTTCAAATCGCTGTTCAAACCCGCAAGCCGCGGCTTAAAGTCCTGAGCCGTTGCCGCGGGATGGCGGCGCATAGGCGGCAAGCGATCCCTTGTAGGGTTTGTGCAGGGGATAGGCGAGGTCACCCCGCTTGCTCGTCTTGAGACCGAGGCCCACGAGCGCTTCAGCGAACTTGATGGCGGCCGTCACACCGTCGATCACCGGAACACCAAGCTTGTCTTCGAGAAATTGATTGAGGTCCGCCATGCCCGCACAGCCGAGAACGATGGCGCCCGCCTTGTCCTCGACAATTGCCTTCTCACATTCCTCGAGAATCTGTGCCCGGCAGTTGGAAGCCGGGTTCTCGAGCTCCAGCACCGGGATGTCGGTGGCGCGCACCCGGCGGCAATGGTGTTCCATGCCGTAGTTGCGAACCAGGTGCTCGGCAATGATCCGGGTGCGTTCCAGCGTCGTAACGATCGAAAATCCTGTCGCCACGAAGGCCGCTGCATGCATGGCCGCCTCGGCGATGCCGAGGACCGGGCCGGCGGCGATCTCCCGTGCTGCGAGCAATCCCGGATCACCGAAGCAGGCGATGACATAGGCATCGGCTTCAGGCTTGGCATTGATTGCATCGACGAGGCCGATGATGCTCATGGCCTCATCATAATGGCCCTCGATCGACACCGCGCCGGATTGTGACGTGGCCGCCACGATTTCTGTGCCGGGAGACGCCACGGCACGCGCCGCCGCCGCGATGGTCTCCGTCATGGATGCCGTCGTGTTGGGATTGATGACCTTGATCTTCATCTGAAATCCGCCTGCATTCCTCGTGTTGCACGAGATTTCCGCAGAGCCGCCCAAAATCCGGGCGGCATGCTCAATCGTCACGCAAGTGTATACAATCTTGTTTTTTATATTGCATGTCCAACCGATTGAGTCCAATCTTCCGTTCAGACCAGCATCATGAAGAGCCGCAATGAACATGGCCGTAGCTGGCGCGAATTCATGGGATGAAAAGAACGCTGACAGGAGGACTCAATGAGTGTTTTGAATGGTATGACCCGCCGCGCCCTGCTCGGGACAGCGGGGGCTTTTGCTTTGGCCGCGATGTCTCTCCAGGCAATGGCCGCGGATGCGACGCTGAAGATCGGCTTCGTCGGCGTGACCAGCGGTCCGGCTGCGGCCTGGGGCACGTCGAACGTCCGCTCGATGCAGACGCTTGCCGCCTGGTACAATGAGGAAGGCGGCGTCAAGATCGGCGACAAGACCTACGAGATCGAGATCGTCACCTTCGACGACCAGAAGGATCCCAAGCGTGCCGTCGAAGGCATGGAGAAAATGGCGCAGGAAGGCATCCACTATGTGGTGGGGCCGAATGTCGATGACGGTGCCGCCGCGGTGCGCCCGGTGGCCGAGAAGAACGACATCATCTACATCCCCTATGCCTTCCCGAAGGAACTCTATGCACCGCCGGCATCGAATGCCATCCTCGGCATGATCGCCAACTATCAGTCGGGTCCGGCCATCTACAAATATCTGATGGAGAACAAGGGCGTGAAGAAGGTAGCCTTCGTCGCCGCGAACGAATCGGACCCCCTGAGCCAGCGTGACTCGGGCGTTGCCGCGGCCAAGGCTCTTGGCCTCGATGTGGTGGCCGACAAGGACACCTACCAGAACGACACCCGCGACTTCACGCCGGTGCTGACGCCGATTGTGGCGCTGAATCCTGACTTGCTGGTGCTGTCCGGTGTGGCGCCGGCCAACGCGCCGCTGCTGATCCGTTCGGCCCGCGAGCTTGGCTATGAGGGCCTGATCTCGACCGAGACCGCGCAGGACGCCAAGGTGCTGGAAGAAGGTGCTGGCGAACTCGCCAACGGTTTCATCTCGGTGGGCGGTGCGTCCACGCCGGAGATCGCCTCCGACCGGATGAAGGAATTCGTGGCGCGCTACACCAAGATGTTCGGCGAATACAACGACGAGTCGAACACCAAGGTCTATGCCCTCGACTATATCCTCGACACCATCAAGGCCAACCCCGCCGCGATCGACAACGTCGATGAATTCAAGAAGACCGTCGACACCTTCTCGGCGCCGAACCCCTACCTGAAGGACCCGAATGCCACGCTGCACTACGTCGGCATGACATCGTTCGGCCAGAAGCGCCAGGTGGCGGTTCCGATGGTGGTGAACGAGTACAAGGATGGCGCCTTCCAGACGCTGTTCGTGGGCACGGTTGACTGACTGCCGCTGCTGATTGATGCTCTCGGGGTCCGGTGGCCTGCCGGACCCCCTTTTCGCCATCAAGGGATCGAGCGGGCGCGATGGAACAGGTTATCGCCAACGGCCTCTATCTGGGCGCGCAATACGCCTTGATTGCCCTCGGCCTGACGCTCATCTTCGGCCTGATGAATGTGCTGAACTTCGCCCACGGCCAGATGTATGTGCTGGGCGGGTTCATCACCTACACCGTCTATGGCCAGCTCGGGCTGCCGTTTCCGCTGGCCGTGCTCGCATCGGGCGTCACGCTGGCGGTGATCGGCGGGCTGATGGAGCGGTACCTGTTTCGCACCGTCATCAGGCGCAGCCACCGCGAAGAGAGCACTATGCTGCTCGCCGCCGCCACCGCCTTCTTCTTCGATGCCGTCATCCTCTTGATCTTCGGCGAAAAGCAGCGCGGCGTCCCCAAGATTGTCGGTGGCGTGTTCAAGGACTTCGGTATCATCCTGCCCTACGATCGCATCGTCGTCGGTCTGCTCGCCGCCGTCATCATCCTCGGCTTCATCCTGTTCATGAAATTTACCAAGCCGGGCCGCGCCATGCGGGCGCTGGCCCAGGACCGTGTCGCGGCACAGCTGATGGGCGTCGATGTCGATCGCTATACCATGATCGGCTTTGCACTCGGCGCCATGTTGGCCGGTCTTGTTGGCGGATTGCTGGTCACCATCACCGGCGTGAACTCCGGCATAGGTGGTCCCATTTCCATCAAGGCCTTCACCATGATCATGATCGGGGGTGCCGGCGTGGTGGGCGGTGCCATCGCCGGCGGCTTCATCCTCGGCATGATGGAGTCCGTGGGGCTTACAGTGCTCCGCGAATATGGTGACATCACCTATCTCGTGATCTTTGCGGCGCTGATGGTGTTCCTCGCCATCCGGCCGCAGGGCCTGATGGGCAAGCCATGGGGGTGATCGCAAGATGAACAACACAGTGCGCATGGCCGGGATGGCGGTCTTCCTCGTGGCGGTCTTCGTTGTCATTCCGTGGTTGATCGCTGTCACCGGCCGCAAGGACCTTTACTACACGCTGACCTCCGTCGCCCTGTTGTCGATCGCCAGTGCTGGCGTGTGGCTCACCTTCTACATCGGGCGCATCAATATCGGCCAGGGCGCCTATGCCCTGATGGGTGGCTATGTCTCCGCCATCCTGGTCATGAGTTATGGCTGGTCGTTCTGGTGGACGTTGCCGGTCGCCGGCTTGTTCTGCGCTGCTGCCAGCGTGCTGATCGGCCTGCCGATCCTCAGGTTGCGCGGTGTCTATTTCGCCATGGTGACACTGGTGCTGACCGAGGTGACGCGCCTTCTCGCGCTGGCGTTGCCGATCACCGCAGGAGCCAAGGGCATCACCAGCATTCCGCTTCCCGGCGCCATCAGTATCTTTGGCCTCACCATCGTTCCAGACTTCGCGGCGATGGAGAATTCCCGCATCGCTTTCTACTATCTGGCAGTTTTCCTCATGGTGGTGTGCTTTGCTGCGATGTACCGGCTGGTGCATTCGCGCATCGGTCACCTGTGCATGTCGCTGCAGCAGAACGAGGAACTCGCCTCGTCGATCGGCGTCAACATTGCCTACCTCCGCATTGTCGCCTATGCCATCTCGTCCTTCCTCGGCGGCGTCAGCGGAGCCGTATTCGTGGCCGTCACCCAGTCGGTCTATCCTTCGAGCTTCACCGTCACCGACTCGGTCAATTTCATGCTGAACTGTTTCCTTGGCGGTCTTGGCTACGTATTCGGTCCGATGCTGGGAACACTTGTTCTCAATTTCGGCTGGACCCAGCTGTCGCAAACCGGCGAGTACCAGTTGCTCATCTACTCCACAATCATGATCGTGCTCATGCTCGTGCTGCCCAACGGGCTGTTGAGCCTTGGTGCAAACGTCAGGCGGAAGTAGGCGATGGCGGCGATCCTCGAAGTCAAGGGCATCACCAAGAAGTTCGGCGGCCTCACCGCGGTCAACAACGTGAGTTTCGGTGTCGAAGAACAGCAGATCCTCTCGGTCATCGGGCCGAATGGTGCTGGCAAGTCGACGCTGTTCAAGCTGATCTCGTCATTCCTCAGGCCGACGTCCGGTGAGGTGCTGTTCAAGAGCGAACGCATCTCCAACATGGCGCCCCATATTGCAGCACGCCAGGGTGTGGTGCGCACCTTCCAGGAAACGACCATCTTCCGCAACATGAGTGTCCGCGACAATGTCATCATCGCGCATCATCTGCGGTCGAAGGCGTCGCTGCTCGGCTACTTTCTGGGAACCGCCGTCGCGCGCCGCGATGAGCAGGAATTCGGGAGATCTGCCGATGAAATCCTCGACTTCCTCGGACTTTCCGGCATCGCTCAGGAAACCGCCCGCAATCTCCCGCATGGCCACCTTCGTGCACTCGGCATCGCCATCGGCCTTGCCACCAATCCCGCCGTATTGCTCCTTGACGAGCCCTTCGCGGGCATGAACCATGACGAGACGATGAAGGCGGTCGCCATGGTACGCAGCTTGCGCGAGCGCGGCCTCACCGTGCCCTTGGTCGAACACGACATGCCCGCAGTGATGAAGATTTCCGACCGTATCGTGGTATTGAACTTCGGCGAAAAGATCGCCGAGGGAACGCCGGATGAAATCCAGAAGAACGAACGGGTCATCGAGGCCTATCTCGGTGTCGAAGACGAGGCGATCGGACTCTAGTCATGTCAGAAATCCTCACCTTCAAAGATGTCGAACTCTATTACGATCATGTCTATGCGCTGAAGGGCGTGTCGCTCACCGTGAACGAAGGAGAGACTGTTGCGCTGATTGGCGCCAATGGCGCCGGCAAGTCGTCCATCCTCCGTGCTATCACCGGATTGCGCAAGATCAAGTCCGGTTCAGTCCATTACAATGGCAAGCGCATCGACGGCGCCAATCCCGCCGATCTCGTGAAGGCCGGGATCGTGATGGTCCCTGAGGGACGCCGCGTGTTTCCATACATGACGGTGAAAGATAATCTCCTCATGGGCGCCTTCACGCGGACCGACAAGGCGGACGTCGCTCGCACGCTCGACATGGTCCTCACCCGCTTTCCGCGGCTCAAGGAGCGTTTCTCGCAGGCCGGCGGCACCCTGAGCGGCGGTGAGCAGCAGATGATGGTGATTGGCCGCGCGTTGATGGCCAAGCCGAGACTGCTGCTCCTCGATGAACCCTCGCTCGGCATTGCGCCGAAACTGGTGCAGGACATCGCGCGCTCGATCGTTGCCATCAATCGCGACGAAGGTGTCAGCGTGCTGCTGGTGGAACAGAATTCGCGCATGGCCTTGCGCATCTCGCAGCGCGCCTATGCGCTGGCGACTGGCACGGTGGCGCTTTCCGGCACCTCCGCCGACCTGCTAAACGACGAGCGGGTGAAGGCACTCTATCTCGGAGGTGAACTGTGACCGACTATCCGCGTGACATGAAGGGTTATGGCCGGGCCATCCCCGATCCCAAATGGCCGGGCGGCGCCAAAGTCGCCGTGCAGTTCGTGCTCAACTACGAGGAGGGAGGCGAGAACAACATCCTGCATGGCGATGCCGCCTCAGAGGCATTCCTGTCGGAAATCGTCGGGGCCGCAGCGTGGCCGGGCCAGCGCCACTGGAACATGGAATCGATCTACGAATATGGCGCACGCGCCGGATTCTGGCGGCTGTGGCGCATGTTCACGGAGCGCAAGGTGCCACTCACCATCTATGGCGTTGCCACCGCCATGATGCGCTCGCCGGACCAGGTCGAAGCCATGAAGGAGGCGGGTTGGGAGATCGCCAGCCACGGCCTCAAATGGGTCGAGCACAAGGATATGCCGGAGCAGGTGGAGCGCGAGCAGATTGCCGAGGCAATCCGCATTCACACCGAAGTAACCGGCGAAAGGCCGCTCGGCTGGTATACGGGCCGCTGTTCCATGAACACCACGAAACTGGTCATGGAAGAGGGCGGCTTCCTCTATTCGTCCGACGACTACTCCGACGACTTGCCCTACTGGCTGAAGAAGGCGGACGGTGGGCGCCATCTCGTCATTCCCTATACGCTCGATGCCAACGACATGCGCTTTGCCACGCCGCAGGGCTTCAACACCGGCGAGCACTTTTATCAATATCTGAAGGACTCGTTCGATTGCCTCTATGAGGAGGGACGGCGGGGATCACCGAAGATGATGTCAGTGGGGCTCCATTGCCGCCTCGTCGGCCGGCCAGGCCGGGCTGTGGGACTGGCGAAATTCATCGATTATATCCAGTCGAAAGACAAGGTATGGATCCCGCGGCGTATCGACATTGCCAGGCACTGGCACGCCATTTTCTAGGAGTGTTTGCGTAGCGCCCAGCGCAGGTTCAACCTACTGATCGACAGCCATTCGCTGTGCCCTCCGTGCCGGAGCCCGGATCTCCTGAGCAGTCGTCGTGCTCGGATCGCGCATCACCTCAAATGCCTCATTCTATTGAAGAAAAGCGGAGGCAAATTTTCATAACTTCGTGTCGAGTCGGTTTAGGTCTTGTTGATCTTGTCGGGCTCTGTTGTTTGACACTTAGCGAAGCGGAAACCATTGTTCCTCAGGGTTTATTAACCCTGGAAAGGACCAATCGACATGAGTAGAAAAGACGTACTAGCGGCACTCGCTGCCGCTGCAGGGTTGACTCTGGCCGCTCAAGCACAGGCAACTGTGCTGCCGGGATTGGCGAAGACGGAGGCTCTCGCCACGCTCCAGCAACAGGTGGGGGCGCAATCTGAAGACGCACTGTCGCAGATGATCCAACTCGCCAAGTCCGAAGGCCGCGGCAAGAGCGATAGTGGCAACCGCGGCGGCAAAGGCGGCAAGAGCGGCAAGGGTGGTGGCAAGGGCGGAAAGGGTCCCAAATCGGGTCATTCCGACCACGGCAATCACACCGGCTGGGACAAGGGCAAAGGACATCACCAGCATGGCAATGGCCATGGCTATGGACACAGCAATCACCACCATCCGTCATAACGGCGGCGTGGGCGATGTGGAACCATTGGACGTTCCACATCGCCCGGCCTGATTTCCATTGGCGTCCGGTCTCTTGCGCCTGGCGCTGCCAGACATCCCACCCTTTCGGCCGACTGTCTCATCATGCGAAACGCATCCACGCTTTCCAATCACTCATCCTTGACCGTCAAGAAGCTGACGAAACTCGACATTATTTATGCTTGTGATCTTGCTGTGAGCCGATCGGCAGCGCTCCGCGTTGCATCTGAAGCAGAGGCAGCGTCGAAAGCCGGATACGAAGTCGGACTGCTGCACCTTCCTGACGCCGGTGTGGGCGCTATCATTGCACCGGAAGTATCAGCCGTGGCGCGGTTGTGCGGCTTGACAATTCTCGATCCGGAAGAAGAGGCGATCACGCGGCTGCTGTGCCTTCACCTGCAGCACGATGTCGACAGGGCTTTAGCACAGACATCACGGATCGCGGCCGATCGCACGGTCGTCGTGTCGGATCGGCCGGTGATCCATCAGGGCGGCACGCGCAAGGAAGCCGCGGCGAAGATGCTTTCGGTTGTGCCGGCAACGGCAGACATCTCCGGACCCCTGAGCGATACGCTGAAGGTGGAACGCGAGACCTGGCCAGTCATCGCCAGACATCCGAAGAAGCCTTCCCGGGGCACCGGACACAACCCACTTCGAATTGGCTTCCTTGGCACGCATCGCAGTGAGGGGGATCTGGCTCGCATCGCTGCGCGATCGACGTTCGAGAATGGCAACCTGATCCTGTGGACCGCGCGGGGCGAGGCCGAGTTCCATGTCCCCTCCCAGTTCCTGTGTCTCGAGGGCGAGCGGACGTCGCTGGAGTGGTTCCTGCGGAAAATCGATGCGCTCGTGATCATGGACACACAAACCGACAGCCCGTCGATGGAGGCGCTCGTGGCCTCGGCCCTCGCTGCCGCCAAGCCCGTTGTTCTGCCGACGAGGCTGCAGAAGCGTTTCGGCACGGCAGTCCTCTATGGCGAGCCGGAAGATGCCGTGACACTGCTCCACGGGTTGGCATCTGATCCCAAGGCGGCCGCAGCCCTCGCCCGGCGGGCCTTGGCTTTCGCGGCCCGGCAGTATTCGCCGGAACGCTATGTGAAACGGTTGCTGAAAATCGTCGGCAAGCCCAAACGGCGCAAGGCTGAGGAACGAACGGCCTCGGCGCAACGTCTGCCGCGCGTCCTCTTTCTGCCCAAAGGCGGCGTGGGATTGGGTCACGTGGCGCGCACCCTGGCCGTGGCCCGTCACGCCGGCCGTGCCTACGCTCCTGTCTTCGTGACGCTCGCGGAGTCCGCCGGCATGATCGAAGGGCTCGGCTTCCGCGCGGAATATTTGCCGTCTGCGGCTTACGCGAATATGTCGCCGGATGACTGGGATCCATGGTTCGAAGCCGATCTCACCCGCCTCATCAATGCGTACGATGCTGAGGCGATTGTCTTCGACGGCAGCGATCCGTCACCCGCATTGGTCCGCGCCGCGGCCTCCCGTGAGGGATGCAAGCTCGCCTGGATCAGGCGCGGCATGTGGGAGCAGGGCTATGACCCATCCCTGCACCTGTCACCAGCCTTCGATTGCATACTGGAACCAGGGGAGCTGGCCGCCGAACGGGATCGTGGAGCGACGGCCCATGTGCGGCATCAGGCCGAGCAGGTCGCACCAATCACGCTGCTTGACCGTGAAGAGCTGCTGCCGCGAGAGGCCGCCGCTGAGGCCCTGGGGCTTGATCCGTCCCGTCCCGCAGTCCTTCTGCAACTGGGCTCCGGCGAAAACCGAGACATCATCGGGACGCTCGACAACATCATCACGTTGCTCAAGGACTATGACGGTCTGCAGATCGCGCTGGCCGAGTGGTCCAACGCGCCGGGTTCCCTTCGGCTGTGGCGCGGCATCAAGCTGCTGCGCGGCGCACCGCTCAGCCTCTACTTCAAGGCGTTCGACTTCTCTGTCGCCGCAGCAGGTTACAACACTTTCCACGAAGTGATCGGCTACGGCCTTCCCACCATCTTCATGCCGAACACCGCGCCCGGCATGGACGATCAGCGCGCCCGCGCCCAATTTGCCCAGGAAAAGGGCGCCGCCATCGAGCTGCCGCAGACCGAGATCGGTGAACTGTCCTCGATCATCGACCTGATGATGAAAGATGCCTTCCGGGATGTCATGCGCACGAATTGCGAGAGCCTGTTTGCCGGAAACGGTGCACGTGCGGCAAGCGCCCGCATCGCCGAACTCGTGAACTGACGCGGGGAACTCAAAGATGAATGACCAGACCCTCAAGCTCGTCGGCGCTCAAAGCCTCGGACTCTCTGAACTCGCGCCTGAATGGCCCGGCCATGACGGGCCGCAGGAGACGCAGGACCTGCTCGACCGCATCGCCCTGCAGGCGCGCAAGATCGAGGCGCTCGAGCGCATTCTGTCGCAAGACGCCGACGGTGCAGTCCCGTGCGATGTGGTCACGCTGCCGCCCTGGCGTGCGAGAGCGTCGAGGGCCGTCGTTGCGCCGGAAGGTGATGGCCATGCGCCGCCGTGGTGGCCGATGGCACACATGCCAGCCGACGCGCTCGACCCGCCACCGGGGCGCCGATGCCTGCATCTCAGAGAGGCGAACACCAAGGTCATCGCCTTCGCCATGTTTGGGCTGTCGGGAGAGCCACTGGAACGCGAGGTCAATCGCATCGCGCTCCGCCAGATGAAGCAGGGTGATTTCGTTCCGCTGTTCCTCACCGATACGAAAAACCATGAGATCTTCGTCCGTCACCACTATGCCTTCGAATATTTTCCTTCACCGGGTTCGAAACGGTCCGTCGACGTCGAGGCCATCCAGCCGCGCCTCGAATTCATCGAGAGCAAGTGGGGCGTGGATCTGTTCATCAACCTCGGTCTGCCCAAGGGCGAGTTGATCCGCCGCGAAATCCGGCCGGCGCGCGAGCGCTACATGCTGGCGAAATCGCACTTCATGCTGGGCAACTACAAGCAGGCCCAGCGGCTGATGAACGGCTTCACCGAAGCGATGGTGAAGCAGGCGGCCTACAGCGTTCACGGCAAGCCGCTTCCCGCGCCGAGAGCCAGCATCATCGTTGTGAGCCATCGGGATCATCCGGGTGTCGAGCAGGGCCTGCGCAGCATTGCACGCCAGGTGAAGGGCGAAAGCCTCGAAGTCATTCTGGTGGACAATGGCAATGGCAAGCTCGGCAAATATGGCAAGCGTCTGTTCGGAGCCTTCGGTCTTGCTGAACCCGGTTTCAATTCCGGCTGCTCCGCCGCCCGCAACCTCGGTGCAAGAGTCGCCCGCGCGCCATATCTGATCTTTCTTGATGACGACGGCATCACAGCGGATGGCTGCGTCGATTCATTGATCCGCTGCATGGACGAAACCAATGCGGTCGCCGTGCGAGGCCGGGTCAATCCCCTGACATCGCGGGAGCTGATCGGCAATCACTACGACCTCGGCAACACGCGTATTCCCGCGCTCAATACCACGGAAGGCGTGTCGATCTGGAAACGCGATGCGTTTATCGAGGCTGGCGGATTTGATCCGCTGTTGGCGGGCCACGAAGGCGTGGAACTGTGCAGCCGGCTATGGCCGTTTTACGGGCCGTCGGCCTTTGTTTATGAACCACAGGCCTTGCTGCTGCACGACTATGCACCAAGCACCACGGCATCGAGTGCCAAGTCAGCGCGTTACCAGGCCAACATCGGATACCTTGAGTTTCTCGGCAGCCACTACAAGGCGATCAATTCGGGCCATCACCGCTTCATTTCCGATCCGGTGCTTGGATACTTCGCGCTCCAGAAGCCGCAACCGGTTCCGCGCGCCAAGCGTCAGTCGGTGTCGATCCTCACAACCGCCAAGAATGGCGCGCATTTCCTCGAGGAATACACCCGCTCGCTCCGCCTGCAGACGGACCAGGACTTCGAGGTGATTTTCGTCGATGACCACTCGACCGACGGAACCGCGCTGCAGATTGCGGCCCTGTGGAAAAATGATCGCCGCCTGAAACTCGTGGCGAACCCGGGCAAGGGCCGCGGCGCCGGCTTGAATGCGGCGTTGTCGCACGCCACAGGCGATATCTGCATCATTGCAGATGTTGACGACCTCAGCGCGCCCGAACGTGTTGCGCTCACCCGCAACGTCTTCGCGGCGAACAGGACACTCGATTGCATGTCGTTCATCGCCTACAACGAGCGCAATCCCTTCCGGCTTGGCGGCCTTCGCACCATGTTCGTGCGCGACGTGGCGATCCGCCAGTTGTTCGGCATGCCCGTGTCCTTCCCGGCCTTCGCCTTCCTGCGCAAGGACTTCGACCTTTCCTTCGACGAGGAGTTGCTGGGCGGCATCGACTGCAACTGGCTGCACCGGCGCAGCCAGCAAACGCCGCTGAAGGGCGAGGTGGTGTTCTATCCCGCGGTTTATTACCGTGAACATGACGGGCAGATCACCGCCACGCGCAAGGCGACACAGCTTCACGTCCGCAAACTTGCCATTCACGAGGCCTATGCCCGCGTGGTGGGCGACATCGGTGGAGAGGTTGCCGAGTATATCGACATCCTGTCGGACACGCGGCAGGCCACGAAAGCGCAGAAGGCCGAGCTCGAGAAATGGACCGCGACCTTCCTTGCCCAGAACCGAGCGCGTCCGGTCTACGACCCGGCTCTACTGGACCAGGCCATGTTCGAGGCGCTGCGTGACGTGAAGACGATCGCCGGCTAAGTCTGAACCATCTGCCGGAACGGCCTGATCGTCTCCGGCTGCGGTTGGGGCGCGACAGTCATTGTCGAATTGGACCGGGTTCGGCAAGTTCCGAACATTGGATAGAATTGGCTTGCCGCTAAGCTCCAGCGGCCGGGACCCTTGACATTGACGCCGTCAAGGTAGACACTGAATACAATTTCATTATCAGAATATATATGCTGGCGTGAGCCGGCAGGACTGGACCGTGACATGCAAGACCAAAACGTCACCTTTGACCTCATTATTGTCGGTGCCGGTATTAACGGACTGGGCATAGCCCGCGATGCGGCCCGGCGGGGCTTGCGGGCCATCGTATTGGAACAGGATGACATCTGCAGTGGGGTGTCCGCGTGGTCTGGACGGCTGGCACACGGCGGCCTGCGCTACCTGGAACACCGGGACTTCGCACTGGTCCGGGAGTCGCTTCGCGAACGCGAACGCATGATCCAGCTTGCTCCTCATCTGGTGAAGCCGCTGCGGCTCCTCATGCCGCTTTACGCCCACAACCGGCGCCCCGCATGGCTGATACGCCTCGGTATGATCGTCTACGACATTCTCTCCTTCGACAAGAAGACGGGTGGCCACGAAGTTCTCAAACTTGACGGCACCTTGAAGCGCTTCCCCGGCATTGCCCGCGGTGGGCTGGGAGGAGCCACGGTGTTTACCGAGGGACAAGTGGAGTATGCCGAAAGGCTGTGCGTCGAAATCGCCGTTGCCGCGGCGAAGGATGGTGCCGTGATCCGCACCAAGGCGCGCGTTGAAGAGCCCCTGCTGGAAGGCGGCAAGGTGGTCGGTGTGAAGTATCGGGACACGCAGACCGACACGATGCATGAGGCGCGTGCACCCATTGTGCTCAATGTCGCCGGACCGTGGATCGACAGGATCTTCCGCCGCGGCGCGCCACCTCAGAAGCGGCTCAATGGCGGTACCAAAGGCAGCCATTTGATCGTCGATCCCTTTCCTGGCGCACCCAAGGACGTCGTCTACTATGAGTCAAAGACCGATGGCCGGCTGGTGCTCGTCATTCCCTGGATGGATCGCTACATGATCGGCACCACCGACCTCCGCTTCGAAGACGATCCCGATGAGGCCCGCTGCAGCAAGGCCGAGATGGATTACCTGTTGGGCGAGGTGAACCAGCTCATCCCCGAGGCGAATCTCACGCCCGGCGATGTGCTGTTCACCTTCTCCGGCGTTCGGCCATTGCCTTATGCGCCTGGCGTCGTGGAGGCGAAGATCCCGAGAAGTCACGTGCTTCATGACCATGCGCCCGACATGCCAGGTCTGGTGACCGTCGTCGGCGGCAAGCTGACCACCTTCCGGCAGCTCGCAGAAGTCGCCGTCGACGACGTGTTCAAGCGGCTGGGGCGCACCAGCCCCGGCTGTGAAACCGCGAAGCTGCCATTCCCCGGAGCGGCTTTCGATGCAAGCGAGATGCGCCGTTACCTCGCAGGAAGTGGGCTCAGCGCAAGAAGCGCCGATCGCCTGATCGATCTCTATGGCGCCAGAGCCCGTGATATTATCAAAGAAACCACGGATGACGCCGACTTGCTGCAGGTCGTGCATGGGCCGACAGGCGCCATCGGTGCGGAGATGGTCTTCGCCATGCGCCACGAGTTTGCACGGACGCTCGCCGATGTCATGGCGCGCCGGGTGCTGTTGGCCTTCGAGCCCGGTCACGGGCTGGACGAGATCAACGACATCGCAGGCTTGCTGGGAACAAGATTCGGTTGGGACGGGCCGCGGCAGGCCGCTGAAATCGCCGGATATCGTCAGTGGCTTTCACACCTCGCGGTGCCGGGACGCGAGCAATTGGGGGAAGGTGCCAACCCGTGAGCAAGCAATATGTCATGGCTCTGGATGAGGGGTCGAGCAGCGCCCGCGCCGTTCTTGTGAACCCAGAGGGCAAGATCGTCGCCGAAGCCCGCAACCCTATCATCCCCCAGTTCCCCAAGCCGGGCTGGGTCGAGCTCGATCCGAAGGCGCTGTGGGAGGCCCAGCGGGCAAGCATGGCCGCCGTCATAGCGAAAACCGGGGCCACCACAGATGACATCGCGGCCATCGGCATCACCACGCACCGCGAGACATGCCTTGTTTGGGATCGCAAGACGGGTGAACCCATCTATCCCGTTCTCATGTGGATGTCGAAGCAGACCGACGACATCGTGGCGCGCTGGCGAGTCGATGGCATTGATCAACTGGTGCGGGAGCGAACGGGGCTGTTCAACGACTCCTTCTTCAGCGCTGCGAAACTCGCGTGGCTGATGGAGAACGTGCCAGGTGCCAGGGCCCGCGCGGAACGAGGAGAACTGGCAGCCGGAACCGTCGACACCTGGCTTCTGTGGAACCTCACTGGCGGGCGGTCTCACTTCACCGACCATAGCGAGGCTTCGCGCACGGCGCTCTTTGCGCTCGAAACACTCACCTGGGACGACGACATCTGTGCGGCTTGTGGTGTGCCCATGCCGCTTCTTGCGCCGGCACTGAGTTCCAGCGCCGAATTCGGCGAGATGGGGCCACAGGATGTGGGTGTGTCCGGTTCATCGGCCGTTCCCATTACAGCCATCATGGCGGACCAGCAGTCCGGCATGTTTGGTCAGGCCTGTTTCGAGCCGGGTTCGGTGAAGAACACCTACGGCACCGCCGGCGTGCTCACCGCGAACACGGGTAATCGGCCCGAAATTCTCGATGGCCTCACGGCCAGCGTCGGCTGGACCGTCGGCGGGCGCACTGACTACGAGGCTGAAGGTGTTGTCTTTCACAGCGGACAGACCATGCAGTGGCTGCGAGACCGGCTGGGTGCGCTGGGCCCTGGCGATGACATCGAGGCCGTCGCATCGAGCGTGCCGGACAATGGCGGCGTTTACATCGTGCCCGCCTTTGCCGGCATCTGCGCGCCGCATTGGGTACGCGATGCCAAGGCAGGCATCATCGGCCTGACGCTGGAGACCGGCCGCGCCCATGTCGTGAGGGCGGGGCTGGAGGCGATGGCCTACCAGACCCGTGACAATGTCGAAGCCCTCAAGGCCGGTGGCCTGCCCATTCCGGAACTGAAGGTGGACGGCGGCGCGACGCGCAACAATCTTCTGTGCCAGTTCCAGGCAGATATCCTGGGCATCCCCGTTCGGCGTCCGCTCGAACTGGAGCGCACCGCCCTTGGTGTCGCCCACATGGCTGGCATGGGCGTCGGCCGCTGGAAGCAGAGTGACCTCGCTGAGAGTTGGCGGGTCGATCGCGTCTTCGAACCCCAGATGTCGGAGGATCAGAGGGAGTCTCTTTGTGCCGGCTGGCAGGCCGCGGTACGCATGGTGACCGGCAAGGACTCGTAACGCAAGCCTTTGTTATTTGAAAGCAATTTCCTTTGCGTTGGGCCTGCGAACTCAATGGTTGCATAAAAATTCAAGATATGTATATTTAGCAAGGCATCCAGCAAAGAGGATCAACTTCTGACGTGCCGGGGCCCAAAGAGGGATTTTGAGCCGTGAACATGTCCTTGCCCAACCTGTCTGACCCGACAAACCTTGAAGGACTGCGTCGCGACCTCAGGCTGCTCGATCCCGAAAGCCGGTTGGCACCCCTGGACATGTTGCGGGTTACCATTTCCGATGACGCCCACCTCCATGTGAAGTCCGCCGTCGCCGAGGCGCTGGTCTCCTCAGGAAAGGCCGGGCGGGCCGTGGTCGTTGTCCTGACCGACACCACTTCGATCCTGCGGGATGGCGCGCGGCTGAGTCTGCTCGTCGAAGATCAGTTGTCGGATCAATTCGATGTCCGTACCGAACAGCTCGATGATGGCCATGAAAAGCTCCACGCCAACGATACGGTGCTCGATATGGCAGCCGCCGTCGTCAAGGGTGCTGACGCGATCGTCACGATCGGAGGCGGCACGATGACCGACATCGGCAAGATCGCAGCCCAGCGCAACGGCGGCATCCCGCAGGTGGCGGTGCAGACCGCGGCGTCCGTCGATGGTTATACGGACAATGTCTCCGTCATCCTGCGGAATGGCGTGAAGCGCACGGTCCCGTCGCGCTGGCCCACCACCGTTCTGGCTGACGTGGTGACCATCGCCGGCGCACCCCGCGAGATGAATACAGCCGGTTTCGGCGAGGCCATTTCACTCTTCACCGCGCCCGCGGACTGGTATCTCTCTTTCCTGCTGGGCCTTGATCACACGTTCCACCCGGCATCCATGGCGATGCTGAAGGCCGCCGCCGCCGTTCCGCCGGACTGGTCTGCTGGCATCGCCAAGGGTGAAATCTCGGCAACTCGCGAACTGACGCGGCTTCTGGCGCTGCGCGGCATCGTATCAGGAATTTCCGATACCACGGCTTGTCTCTCCGGTGTCGAACACGTGATCAGCCACATGCTCGACCTCCATCATGGTGCCAACCATCAGCCCATCGGCCTCCACGGCGAACAGGTAGGTGTTGCCAGCCTGGTCGCATCGAAGCTGTGGCGCCACGCCATCGAGAGCGATCTGGTCCGGCCCGAATTGCTCAGGAAGCCCGATCTCGCCGACCTTCAGTCGCGCATCGCCGCCGCCTTTGGCCATCTTGGCGAGAATGGCGTCATCGCTGCCGAATGCTGGCGTGATTGCCAGACGAAACATGCAAAGCTCGATCAGAATTGGGCGCGGCTCACTGACGTTCTGACGAACTGGAAGCGCAACAGTGTTGAGTTCGACAAGATGGTGATGCCGGCCGAAACACTGCGCCCGGCGCTCGTCGCATCCGGCGCTCCGTCCACGTTTGCCGGCCTGAAATACGCAGTCAGCCCGCAGCTGGCGCGCTGGGCCGTGGCCAATTGCCATCTCATGCGCAATCGCTTCAACCTCGTTGATCTTCTGGACCTCCTGGGCCTGTGGACCCAGGAGCGCGTGGAATGGGCGCTCGACGGCGTGCTGGGAGACGCCGCATGACCAAGGCTGATCTGGTCATTGGCATCGACTGTTCGACAACGGCCAGCAAGGCGGTTGTCTGGGACAAGAATGGCCGCGCCGTCGCGATTGGCCGCCAGGGCTATGGTCTCAATCATGTGCGCTCGGGCTGGGTCGAGCAGCATGCGCCGGACTGGTGGACGGCGACAGCTGCGGCCATCACCGATGCCGTCAAGGCGGTCGGAGCGTCGCGCATCGCTGGCATGGCCATCACGCACCAGCGCGAAACCTTCGTGTGTCTCAACAGTGACGGCGAACCGATCCGTCCGGCCATTACCTGGATGGATGTCCGCGCCACCGCCGAAGTCGAGCAATTTGGTACGGCCGAAGTCCACCGCGTCACCGGCAAGCCTCCGAACCCGACACCGGCATGGTACAAGCTCCTGTGGCTTGGCAGGCATGAACCGGAAACCATCGCCAGCACTGCCCACGCCGTCGATGTGGCGGGCTATCTGGTGCGGAGGCTGACCGGCGAGTGGGCAACCTCATGGTCTTGTGCCGATCCGCTAGGCCTCGTCGATCTGCAACGCTTTGACTACGATGACGCGCTTCTGAAACAGGCTGGTCTTTCGCGCGACACAGTGAGCCGGCTTCTTCCGCCCGGTGCCATCGCAGGTGGGCTCTTGCCGGATGTTGCCAGCTCTCTCGGTCTTCCTGCCGGTCTCCCCGTCGTAGTGGGCGCAGGCGATGGACAATCCGCCGGTCTCGGCTGCAATGTCACACGCCCTGGCCGCGCCTATCTCAACCTCGGAACGGGTGCGGTGTCCGGCGTCTATGCCGATGTCTACAGTCATGATACGGCCTATCGCACGATGGGCGGCCCCCTGCCCGGCACCTACATCCTCGAAACGTTCATCGGCGGCGGCACGCAGAACGTCGTGTGGTTCATCGAAAATTTCGCCGGTCTCGAAAAGCAGAATGCCAGGGGCAAATCGCCGGAACAGATCATGGAGCTTGCGGCGGCAGAGATTCCGCCGGGTGCGGGTGGATTGCTCTGCCTTCCCTATTGGACCGGCGCCATGACACCCTATTGGGACGGCCATGCCCGTGGTGCCTTTGTCGGACTCTCGGGTCTCCACGGCAAGGCGCACATGTATCGCGCCATCCTCGAGGGCATAGCGCTGGAACAACGCCTGTTGACCAGTGGCGTGGAAAAGGCGACGGGCGGCACGATCGACGAGATCCTCATGCTCGGCGGTGGTTCGCGCAGCCCCCTCTGGTGCCAGATCATCGCCGACGCGCTGGGGCGCAGCGTGAAGCTGGTGCGTGAGCAGGAAAGCACCGCACTGGGAGCAGGTATCCATGCTGCGGCTGCCTTGGGCTTCTATGCCGATCTTCGCTCTGCCGCCGATGCGATGACCGGAGTTGAGCGTACCTTTGAACCGGATGTTGCGGCTCACGAACGCTACGCTCAAATCTTCGAGGCTTATCTCGACATCTACCCGAACCTCCGGACGACCTTTGCGCTGATTGCGGAGAATGTTCGATGAAACCCCAGCTCGCTGCATCGGCTGCAAGACGGTTTTCCGCGGTTGACATCGAGCAGCTGCGTCTCATGACCAGGGCCGCCCGATTGCATCACATTCAGGGTGCCCGGCAGATCGAGATTGCCGAGAAGATGGGAATTTCCCAGGCCGGCGTGTCGCGGCTGCTGCGCATGGCGGAGGAGCACGGCATCATCCGCAAGATCGTGGTACCGCCTGAGGGGCTCTATCCGGATCTGGAAGAGGGACTGCTCGAGGCATTTGGCCTCGATGCGGCTTATGTCGTCGATATCGAAGGCCCCGAAGATGATATCCCGCAGATTCTCGGCGCCGCCGCCGCCCGCTGCCTTTCCACCGCACTCGACGGCGGCCCGGTTCTCGGCTTCACGTCATGGAGCACGACATTGCGCGAGATGGCGCGGGCCATGGGGCCCCGTCAGCACAGCACGATCCGGCATGTGGTAGAAACGCTTGGCGATCTCGGTTCTCCCATGCTGCAGCACGAGGCGGATGTCGCCACATTGCAAATTGCCCAGGCCTTGCAGGCGGAAGCCGTGTTCCTGCGCGCGCCAGGCGTTCTGCCCACTGCGGTACTGCGTGATGGTGCGCTGTCGGATGTCCATATCCGCAAGGCGATCCACCATCTCGATGAAGTCGACATCGTGCTGGTGGGCATCGGACCTGCAGACTTCCACGGTCCCCTGGAAACAAGCGACAACTTCTTCACCAAGGAACAATTGGCCGAGGTCAGGGCCGCCGGCGCCGTTGGGCAGCTCCATCAGCGCTTCATTGATTGCGACGGACAGCCCGTCGATACGCCGCTCGACGATCTCGTCATCGGGATCACGCTGAGCCAGCTGCGCAATGCCGGCCGCAGGATCGCGGTGGCCGGCGGCAGGGAGAAGCATGAGGCGCTGGCAGCTGCGCTCGCAGGCAAGTGGATCGATGTGCTGGTGACCGATGTCGATACCGCCAATTATCTGCTGGCCCAGGCCGGCGACCAGACCAAGCAATCGAAAGGCAAGACATGACAAGGCCGAATGACCTTTTGCTCGAGATGCAGCGGCGCATGTTGCGCATCCGGCGTTTTGACGAACGTGCCTCCAAGATGGTGAAGCGCGGCGAAATTCCGGGCACCGTCCACACCTCGATCGGCCAGGAAGCCCAGGTCGTGGGTGCCTGCATGGCGCTGGGCGAAGGCGACTACATGACCGGCAATCACCGCAGCCACGGCCATCCCATCGGCAAGGGCGCGGCACTCGGACCCCTCATGGCTGAACTCGTCGGCAAGGCCACGGGTGTCTGCGGCGGCAAGGGTGGCTCGATGCATCTCGCCGATTTCAAGGTCGGAAGCCTGGGCGAATCCGGCATCATCGGCTCGTCCATCCCGATTGCCACGGGTGCAGCGCTGTCCAGCAAGGTCCTGAAGAATGGCAAGGTCTCGCTCGCCTTCTTTGGCGACGGTGCATCAAACCAGGGCTGTCTCTACGAAGCCATGAACCTCTCGTCCGTTTGGGGCCTGCCCATCATCTTCCTGTGCGAGAACAATCAGTATGCCTTGTCGACGCCGGCTCATACGGTGACGGCTGGTGTCATTGCGGATCGTGCCACCGGCTTCAATATGCCGGGCGTACGCGTCGAAGACGGGCAGGACGTGCTCAAGGTCTATGACGCGGTCAAGACTGCCGTCGACCGGGCACGGCGCGGCGAGGGCCCGAGCCTCGTCGAGGTCATGACCTATCGTTTCAACGAGCATTCCGAAGGTTTGCGGATCGCCGTCGACTACCGCGATCCCGTCGAAAAGGAAGCATGGCTCAAGCGCGATCCTGTGAAAATGTTCCGCGCCTATCTGGAGCAACATGGCATCGCCGATGCTGCTGTGCTCGACGGCCTTGAAGCCGAGGTCGCAGCTGAAGTGGAAGCCGCCGTCGAATTCGCCGACGAGAGCGACTACCCCGATCCGTCCGTCGCCTTCAAGGACCTCTACACCGAACCGTTTGGAGTCACGCAATGAGTGTCATGAGTTTTCTGGGGGCCATCGGTGCCGCGCAGCGCGAAGCGATGGAAGCCGATCCGCGTGTCATCATCATGGGCGAGGATGTGCAGGCCAACGTCTACGGCACCATGGGTGGCAAGTCGCGCGCCGACAAAGGTGACTTCCTTCAGATGTTCGGGCCTGAGCGTATCCGCAACACACCGATCTCCGAAGAGATCATGGTCGGTGCTGCCGCTGGTGCCGCAATGACTGGCCTCAGGCCGATTGTCGACCTGTCCTACTCGAGCTTCCTCTATCTGGCGATGGACCAGTTCGTGAACCAGGTCGCCAAGAACCGCTACATGTTCGGTGGCCAGGCCTCGCTTCCCGTCGTGTTCCGCTCCGCCATGTTCTATGGCCTCAACACCGGCGCCCATCATTCAGACCGTCCGTATCCGATGTTCATGAATGTGCCGGGTCTCAAGATCATGGTGCCGGCGACACCAACCGACGCCAAGGGCCTGTTGCGCACGGCTGTCGACATGGATGACCCCGTTCTCTCTTTCGAGGCCTGCATGCTCTGGGGCCTGAAAGAAGAGGTTGAGGATCGTGAGTACAAGATTCCCTTCGGCGTGGCCCGCACGGTCCGTGAAGGAAGTGATGTCACGGTAGTTGGCATTTCTACGGGCGTCCATGCGGCGCTCCAGGCGTCTCAGAAGCTCGAGGCCGAGGGCATCTCCATCGAGATCATCGATCCTCGCACCATGGTGCCACTCGACTCCGAAGCGATCCTCAATTCGGTTGCACGCACCGGGCGGCTGGTGATCGTCGATCCGGCGCATCAAACCTGCAGCGCCGCCGCCGAAATTTCGGCCATCGTCGCGGAGAAGGCCTTCGACTGCCTGAAGGCGCCGATCGTGCGGGTCGTCACGCCGGACACGCAGATCCCGTTCAGCCCGGCGATTGAGAAGCAGCTCTATCCGGATGCCGTGAAGACCATCGCCGCCGTTCACAAGGTGATGAACAGCAAGTCCCGCGCTGCCGCCTGACACCAGACAATTCGACACACACGAGGAAGACGAAAAGACATGGCGCGCATCAAGGTATTGCTCCCGCAATGGGGCATGGGCATGAGTGAAGGCAAGATCGTGAAGTGGCTGAAGGCCGTTGGCGATCAGGTTGCGGAAGACGAGCCGCTTGCCGAAGTTGAAGCCGAGAAGACCTCCGAGACGCTTGAGTCGCCGGGCGCCGGCAAGATCACCGAAATTCTGGTGGCTGAGGATGAAACGGTTCCCGTTCGCACCGTTGTCGCCATCATCGAAAAAGCCTGATCCCGAAAGGAATACAAGAATGCCCTGGACTGATCCCCGCAAGCTGATCGAGGACGCGCGCGCTGGCGGCTATGCGGTTGGCGCCTACAACATGCACAACATCGAAACCACCGAGGCGCTGGTGTGGGCCGCCGAGGAGGCAAATTCCCCCATCTTCCTGCAGGTCGGCCGTGCCATCGTTCCCCACATGGGCGTGCGCAAGGCCTTCGAGATGACAAAGCGCGTCGCTGAGGAATCCAACGCCCAATTCGTGATCCACCTCGATCACGGCCCGTGGGACGAGTGCCTCGAAGCGATCAAGCTGGGCTTCAACTCGATCATGTGCGATTTCGCCCATCTTCCATTCGAAGAGAACATCAAGATGACGAAGCGCATCGTCGAGATCGCCCATGACTTCGGCATCCCGGTGGAAGCCGAACTGGGCAAGATCCCGGACGTGGGTGAAAGCGTGAACTGGGCCGACTATTATACCGACGTGGGCGAGGCGAAGCGCTTCGTCGAGGAAACCGGCGTCGATTACCTCGCGATCTCGGTCGGCATCGTTCACGGCGTCATTCCCGGCCTCAAGCCCGAGCCGCTGGCCATCGGCCGCACCGTGGAGATCCGTGATGCAGTCGGCATCCCGCTGGTGCTGCACGGCGCCTCCGGCGTTCCGGAGGACGAGGTGCGCGCCGCAGTGCAGGCCGGTGTGCACAAGTTCAACGCCGACACCGATCTCCGTCATGCGTTCCGCGCCGGTATCGAAGCCGTGTGGTCGAAGGGCGACTATCAGCTCGAAGAGGCCATGGCCGAGGGCCGCAAGCGCATGGTCGCTGCGACGGTCGAGAAAATGAAACTCTATGGCTGCGCCGGAAAGGCACCGGTAAAGGCCTGATGCAGCCCTTCGGCGGCCCGGTTGTTTTCTACGACGGCGACGCCGAGGACGGTTTGTCGACAACGACGGCGCATGAGGACATGGACCTCGTGCGCCGCACGCTTTTGGGACTTGGCGATGGCGGAGATGGCATGCTCCGCATCTACAGGCCAGTGCCGACGGCGGCCTTCTCGCCGCGTGACACGACAATGCAAAGCTATGCCACTGCTGCGGAAGCCATGCGCAAACGCGGTTTCGAGCCGGTGGAACGAAGAGCCGGCGGGCAGCTTGCCATTTATGACCGCAACGCTCTGGTCATCGATCTGGTGGCCGCACATCCGGAACCGCGGGTGCAGTTCCGCGACCGGTTTGAAGGCTTTGCCTCCGCCATTGCGGCATCGCTTGCGTCGTTGTCGGTGGATGCGCGGGTCGGGTGCCTGCCTGGAGAATATTGCCCTGGCGACTTCAGTGTCAACGGCGCCGGCCGGATCAAGCTTGTCGGCGTGGCGCAACGGATTGGCCGCCGGGGATATCATCTGGGCGCTGTGATATCCGTGAGTCCATCTGAGCCAGCCATGGCTGCGGTAGCAGAGGCCTATCAAATTCTAGGCATGTTATTCGATCCCGCGACATTTGGCGCCATCGCCGATCTCGTGCCCGATCTCGATTTTGCAGGGCTGCGCGAGTCGATGCACGCGCCCATCAACGGGCTCGTTGCTGGAGAGTGAAGCG
>CAZECZ010000004.1:0-33045 GCA_964510815.1 uncultured Aestuariivirga sp. | reverse complement strand
TTCCTGGCAGAGCAGGGGCTGGAAGTGACAGCCGTGGAAGGATCGCCGGTGGCAATCGCCAAGGCAAGGCGCCTCGCCGGGGCCCGTGGCGTTGCCATGGATTTGATCGAAGCCGACCTCGCCACATGGACCTGGCCCACGGCCGCGTTTGACGCGGTCATTGCCATCTTCATACAATTTGCGGATCCTGCCTTGCGGGCGCGCATCTTCGCCGGCATGCAACAGGCGCTGAAACCCGGCGGCCTGTTGCTGTTGCAGGGGTACAGGCCGGAACAGTTGACCTACGGGACCGGAGGACCAAAGGTCCTTGAAAATCTGTATACGGAAGAGATGCTTCGAGGTGCGTTCCCGTCCCTCCGTCTGCTTCAGCTCCGCAGCCATGACAGCGTCGTCAAGGAGGGCAAGGGCCATGACGGCATGTCGGCATTGATCGAGTTGGTGGCAGAGAAGTTGACTTAGACCTTCACCTGCTGGGTGGTTGCCGATATTGCGCCGTCGGCGGCATCGACGAGTGTGAGGAGGCCCTTGAGGATCTCGATCGGCTTTGGCGGACAGCCAGGAACGTGGACATCTACGGGTATCACCGATGAGACTGGTCCCACGCAGGCATAGCTACCGGCGAAGACGCCGCAATCGACGGAACAGTCTCCAGCGGCGACAACCCATTTCGGTTCGGGTGTCGCGGCGTAGGTGCGTTCCAGCGCCTCCTTCATGTTCCAGGTCACGGGGCCGGTAACCAACAGGACGTCTGCATGACGAGGGGAGGCAACGAATTTCAAGCCGAACCGTTCGATGTCATAGACTGGATTGTTGAGCGCATGGATTTCCAGCTCGCAGCCATTGCAGGACCCGGCATCCACCTCGCGAATGGCGAGTGATCGGCCCAAAACACGGCGCGCCTGCCGGCCGAGGGCGGTCGCGACCTCTGCCATCATGTCCTGATCGGCGTCAGGTCTTCTGACGACGGCCGTCCCCTTCATCAATGCCTGAAACAGGAGTGTTCTCATAGGGTCACACGTCGTGGCCGGAATAGGAGCAGTTGAAAGATTTGTTGCACAGCGGGAAGTCGGCGACGATGTTGCCTTCGATTGCGGCCTCCAGCAATGGCCACTGGAACACCGATGCATCACGGACGTGGCAGCGCGCGACGGTGCCATCACCGGCGAGGCGTGTGGCGACGAAGACGTCGCCGCGAAAAGCCTCGGCGAGAGCAGCGCCTTCACCGCCGGCGATCCTCGGCAACTCTACCCGAATGGGGCCTGGCCGCAGGCGATCAAAAAGCTGCCGCAAGATCGAGATGCTTTCGGTGACTTCCTCGATCCTGATCCAGGCGCGGGCGTTGACATCGCCGTCTTCGCGAACAGGGACCTTGAACGTCAGCTCGTCATAGGGCGGGTAGGCGATATCGCGGCGGCTGTCGAAATCACGGCCGGAAGCACGCCCGACATAACCGCCCGCACCGAATTGTGTCACTAGCATATGGGTGACATGACCTGTCGTGACGGTGCGGTCCTGGATCGACGGCGATCCATCATATCTGCGCGCCACAAACTGGAAGTCGCGTTCACAAACATCGAGCATGGCCATCATGTCATCGACAGCGGAAGGCGTGATGTCGGTGGCAACGCCGCCCGGGATGATGACATCCATCATCAACCTGTGGCCGAAACCGGAGTCGCAGGCAGCAAGAATCTTCTCGCGCAACAATGTGCAATGGGCGTGTAGCGCCACGGCGCTGGCATCATTGCAGATGGCGCCGAAGTCGTTCATGTGGTGGGCGATGCGTTCGAGTTCGGCGACGATAGCACGTAGCAGGATGGCGCGCTCGGGCACTGTGATGTCTCCGGCGGCTTCGACGCTGCGGGCGAAGGCAAGTGAATAGGCGGCGGTGCTGTCACCTGAAACGCGTGCTATGAGCCGCGCTGCCTGGTCCACCGTCTTGCCCGCGGTCAACGCTTCGATGCCCTTGTGAACATAGCCCAGCCGCTCTTCCAGTCGCACCACGGCTTCGCCATTGGCGGTGAAGCGGAAGTGGCCGGGCTCGATGATACCGGCATGCACTGGCCCGACCGGAATCTGATGCAGTCCGTCACCTTCGACGGGAAGGAAGGAATAGTTTCGCTCCGCCCGGGAACGGCCGGGCCACACGCCATGGTCAAGCCATGCCCGGTCGTCGGGCATTCCTTGGGGCATGATGCCACTGAGATCTCGGAGTGTGCGCTCGAGGCGGATGGCAGGCGCGTGGAATTGGCTGATCGCCGGGTAGTGACCGTCGTTGCATGCGAGGGAGAAGATCAGAGGCGCCTCGCCCAGAAGCGCCATGCGGACCCTGTTCCCATCGGCCCATAATGCCAGAAGCGTGTACTTTCCATCGGCCAGACCATGACCCATCTCCATCCATGCACCGGCATCGGCATCAATGCGCTGGAAGCCGTCCCGTCCGGTGGTCACTGTATCGGTCATCCCAGTAACTCCGCAGCCTTGTGAAACCATGCGGCAAGGGCACCAGGCAAGTAGAGTCCGGCCGCCAGCACCAGCAGCAGATGCAGGATGAACGGGATGGGCGAAGCCTTCACCTTGTGATTGGGCTCGCTCGGCGTGCCGAACAGCATGCCCTGCAGCCGCATCACCAAGGCGCCGAAGGCCACCACCAGTCCGATGGCCGGCAGCAACGCCAGCCACGGATCGCGTGCAAAAGTCGTAGTGAGAATCAGGAATTCACTCATGAACACACCGAAGGGCGGCAGTCCTGCAATCGCCATCACACCGGCCGCAAGGCCGATGGCAAGGCCGGGATGGCTGACGCTCAGACCTCGGATGTCGGCGAGGCGCTGGGTGCCCTTGGCCTGCGCGACATGGCCCACGGCAAAGAAGATCGCCGACTTGGTCAGGCTGTGCATGGCCATGTGCAGCAGTCCCGCAAAGTTTGCCAGTGGCCCGCCCATGCCGAAGGCGAAGGTGATGAGACCCATGTGCTCGATTGAGGAATAGGCAAACAACCGTTTGGCGTCGCGGCGGGGATACAGCATGAAAGCCGCGAAGAGGAGCGACACGAGACCCATTACCACCAATACCGGTCCCGGCCGCAGTGCCTCCGGATTGGCGGCGATCAGCATCTTGAAGCGGAGCAGGGCGTAGAGTGCCACATTCAGCAACAGGCCGGACAGCACGGCGCTGATCGGGGTCGGGCCCTCGGAATGGGCATCAGGTAGCCAGGCATGCAGCGGTGCAAGGCCGACCTTGGTGCCATAGCCCACCAGCAGAAACACGAATGCGAGGTTGAGGAGCGGCACGTCGAGCCTCGCCGCATTGGCGTAGAGCAGAGTCCAGGACATCGCGGGCATGCCGTCGCCCAATGCCTGCTGCCCCGCGAGATAGGCGAGGATGGTGCCGAAGAAGGCGAGCGAGATGCCCACACTGCCGAGGATGAAATATTTCCATGCGGCTTCGATAGCTTCTGGCGTGCGGTAGAGTCCCACCATGATGACGGTGATGAGCGTGGCAAGCTCAAGCCCCACCCATAAGAGACCGATGTTATTGGCCAGGAGGGCCACATTCATCGCGCCCAGCATGCATTGGTACATGGCATGATAGAACCGGACCGATCGCTGCGTGATGCGGCCGGTTTCAATCTCATGTCCAATATAGCTGGCGCTGAACCACGCTGCCGTGAAGCCGACCAACGTGTTGAGGACGATGAAGACGATGTTGACCTCATCGAGGACGAAGTAATCGTCGGCCCCATTGGGAGACCACAGTAACCCGATGCCCGCTGCGAGCGTCAGGGCCGAGGCCAGGACATTGATGATGGCCGTCAGGCGGTAAGCCGGCAGCAGCGCCATAATGGCCGCCGAGGCAAAGGGGACGGCGATCACCGCGAAAAGCCAGTTGCTCATCGCCGGTCTCCCCTGACACGGTCCAGCGCTTCGACATCGACGGTATCGAAGCGTTCCCGGATGCGGAACACGAAGACGGCAAAGACGAACAATGCAATGAGGACAGAAAACGCGACGCTGATCTCCACGACGAGTGGCATGCCGCGCGCCCCCGTGGCGCCGAGAATGAGACCGTTCTCGATCGACATGAAGCCGATGATCTGTGCCACGGCATTGCGCCGGGTGATCATCATCAGCATGCCGAGCAGGATAATGGCGAGCGAGATGGCAAGACCTTCCCGCGCCAGTGAAGACGCGCTCGCCGTTGCCTTGAGGACCATCATCAAAGAAAGCGCTGTCAGGCCCAATCCGAACAGCATGGTGAGACCGACACCCACCACCTGCTCCACATCGCGGTGGATGCCGAGCTTGGCGATCATACGGCCCAGTGCGTAGGGGATGACGATACCCTTGAGGCCCAGTGCCAGAGCGGCGGTGATGAAAAGGTGCGGGCGTTCCTGGGCATAGGCTTGCCAGGCCACGGCCAGCGCCAGCACGATGGCCTGTAGCGCGAAGGTTCGCAGGAGGGCCAGCAGGCGGTCCTGGTAGATGAGAGCGAAGCTCACCACCAGCATCATCCCGGCGAGGAAATGCGAGATGTCATAGGCGTGGTTCATCCCAGAAGCTCCTGGGTGAGGAATGACAGCAAGATGGCAATGAAGGCGAAGATGAACGCGACGCCGAGGAATTCGCCGACGCGGAACACCCGCATCTTGGCGATGCTGACCTCCCACACGCCGAGCGCAACCGCTCCAGCTACGATTTTCAGGAGATAAACCAGTAAACCGACAAGCAGCGCCGTGATGCTCGAGTCGGCCCTTGCCATGCCGAACGGAATGAACAGGCAGGCGATCAGGCTCAGATAGGCGACAAGGCGCAGTTGGCCCGCCGCTTCGATCATCGCGAGATGGCGGCCGGAGTATTCGAGCACCATGGCTTCATGCACCATGGTGAGCTCGAGATGGGTCGCGGGATTGTCCACGGGAATGCGGGCGTTCTCGGCCAGTGCCACGATCACCATCGCCAGGAACGCGAGAGCCAGCGACACACGCACGACCATTGGCTGGTCAAGAAAGAAGGTGGCGATTTCGGGAAGGCGTGTCGTGCCGCCGGCTATCGACAAGGTGAGCACGACGAGCAGCATCGCCGGTTCGGCGAGCGTGGCAATCATCATCTCGCGCGACGAGCCGATGCCGCCGAAACTCGTTCCGACGTCCATGCCGGCCAGGGCCAGGAGGGCTCTCGCAGCGCCGAGGATGGCGACGAGCGCAATGGCATCGGCCGCCCAGTTGAACATCAGCCCTGCAGCATAAGTCGGTATGAGTGCGGCCGCCACCCAGGTCAGCGCAAAGATCAGATAGGGCGCGGCACGGAACAACCACGAAGCGTTTGCGGCGATCACCGATTCCTTCCGGCAAAGCTTCAGCAAGTCCCGGTATGGCTGCAGGATGGATGGACCCTGGCGCCGCATGAATCGCGCCTTCACGGTCCGTGTGATACCGACGGCGGCGGGCGCAATCAGCAGCACGATGAACATCTGGAGACCTTGTTCCATCAATGCGATCAAGAAGCCCGCCTTCATGACCGCACCGCCGTCACCAGAAGGAGAATGATCAGGGCGGCGAACATCAGCACCAGGTAGCGCCGGATAGTCAGGAACTGCAGCCGGTTGAGCTTGCTTGCCATTCCTGACACTGCGCCAGCGGGTGCGGCATAGAAGACGTTCCACAAATGATCGGTCAGGCGCACGTCGATCCGTGCTGCGCGCTGCTCACCGGGGCGCGGCATGTCGATGGTCTCTCGCGCGGAAAAGGCGGTGGATCCGTAGACCCGCCGCAATGGCTGGGCAAAGCTGGAGGCTGAATACTGGGTGAGGGGTGATGGGTTGGGGAAGCCGCAATCCCACGCCGGTCCCCGCCGGGTCCGTCGGTCTGAGATCCAGTGGAGCAACAGCGCCGTCAATGTTGCGGCAATGGCGACGAAGCCGGCGATGGTCACCGCGTCGTATATGCTGCGCGCCGATTCGAAAGCCACCAGCGAGAGCGGCGTTGGTCCTGTGTTCAGTCCGGGCAAACGTGCGCCGACGACCAGGTCGATGACCGGTCCGATGGCCGCCACCGCAACGCCGCCCAACAACCCGCCGGCTACGCAAAGGACGGCCAGGAAACCCATGGCCTGAACCTGCAACCTTGGCACCTCGTGAGCGCCTGCCGCGTCATTGCTACGAGGACGGCCCAGAAACACGATGCCATAGACCCTGACGAAGCAGGCCGCTGCAAGTGCAGCAGCCAGCGCCAGCAGGCCGCCTACCACGGGGGTGAGAAAGCGGAGCACGGGTTCCGGCAAGTCCGGTCCAGCCAGCACCGCCTGGAACAGCAGCCATTCCGAGACGAAGCCGTTGAGTGGCGGCAAGGCGGAAATCGCCAACGCACCGACCAGAAACATCACCGCCGTGCGGGGCATCCGGTGGATGAGCCCGCCGAGGCTGTCGAGATTGCGGCTGCCAGTTGCATGCTGAACAGCCCCGGCCCCAAGAAACAGCAGCGACTTGTACCAGGAATGGTAGATGGCATGCAGGAGTGCGGCGGTCATGGCAACGGCCGCCGCGGCGGCTTGTCCCGTGGCGCCGAAAGCGAGCGAAAGGCCGATGCCGACATAGATGATGCCAATGTTCTCGATGGTCGAATAGGCGAGCACCCGCTTGAGATCGGTGTCCATCAGCGCATAGAGCAAGGCGCCGACGGCGGTCAGGGCTCCGAGGATGATGAAGGGGAGCGACCACCACCATGATGGAGCGCCGAGCAGATCGAACACGATGCGGAGCAGGCCGTAGACAGCGACCTTGGTCATGACGCCGCTCATCAGCGCCGAAACGTGGCTGGGCGCAGCCGGGTGAGCGAGCGGCAACCAGGCATGCAGCGGCATGATGCCCGCCTTGGAACTCGTCCCCACAAATGCCGCGAAAAGAACGAGGCTCGCGATGGCGGGGTCGAGTCTGGTGGCGCGGATCGCATCGAAGGTATAGCTGCCTGCTGGTCCCGCCATGCCACCGAAGGCAAACAGCAATGCAATGGTGCCGATGCTCGCCATCACAAGATAGATGTGAGCCGCACGGCGCGTCTCACCCTCTTCATGGCGGGCCAGCACAAGAAGCCAGGACGTCACTGACATCAGTTCCCAGAAGAACAGGAAGCTGTAGGCATCGTCTGCCAGCAGCACCACATTCATGGCCGCGATGAACAGCGCAAAGAAGGGTTCGATCCGCGGCGACACCTCGTGCTTGCGATCCAGCCCCATTCCATAGAGTGCCGCCCCAACCGCACCCACATTGACGACGATGCCGAAAAAGGCCGACAGTGCATCGAGACGAAAGTGCAGACCGATGGCCGGCAGGCCGAGCGGTAGGGAGCCGGTCGAAGCTCCGTCTGCAACCATGGCGAAAGCGTCAATGCCAGCTGCAATCAGAGCGGCCACGATCGTCAGCGGATAGACAAGAGCCAAGGCCTTGCCCCGCAGCAATGCGGCCAAGGTGGTCGACGCAACCAGCAAGGTGACCGGCAGCACCATCCACAGGAGCAATTGGCTGGCATCCGTCATTGCTGTGGAAGTTCCCTCAGCAGCACCCCGCGGCCCCCGGTCGATAGCAATTGAATTCCTGCCCGGTCGAGCGCCTCGATGATCTTGGTAAGCGTGTCGACATTGCCGCGCACGGTACCGTCGCTGGCCTCCATGCGCTGGATCGTCGGCAGCGAAACGCCTGACATACCGGCGAGCGTCTTCTGGTCGATTCCCAGAAGCGCGCGCGCCGCGCGTAGCTGTCCGGCAGTCATCATTCGCAGTATCTCCCGACAGAAATCACATGTAGCATACCACTATTGATGCTTCAAGCATCATTATTCAGCGCTCCAGACCCAAGGCTTAAGGCCTGTCTCCGAGGTGGCTTTCGCGATATTCCTTGGGATCCCTTGCGACGGGACTGGTACGCCGGACAAAGTGACCTCTCGCCGGGATTTGACCAAGCTCAATGACCATGGCGGAGGTCCGCTATTTCATTCAGAATATGTGAGAGGAGGAATTCTCGCGTGTCTGACGACACAACCAATGGCACAGATCGGCCAAGCGCCGCAGCTGTCTCGATCGAGCAACTGCTGGAAGCAGAGCGTGCTGGCGAGCGTCTGCTGGCAGACGCACAGCGGCAGGCCAAGCTGCGCGTCGAGGAAGCCTACAAGAAAGCGCAATCTATCGATCACCGCAGCCGCCAACGCATCGAGGCACTGAATAGGGCCTGCAAAGTGAAGAACGACAGGCTGGTCGGGGAAATTGAGTCGGAAGCAAGATCCTTCGGGACGAAGTCGATCGACATCGACCACAAGCGCGAGGCGCTCCTCGCTGCGACCGCACGGCTCGCTGCGAGATTGACCACTGGCGAAACATGACTGGCCCGCTGCCAAGATTTGCCTACGCTCAAGCCCGGTTGGCAGCAAGGTTTGGAGGCCGCGCCAGCGAGGCTGACTGGGCGCGCCTGGCAGCGACCGCGGACGCCGGGTCGCTTGTCGACGCGGCCAAACGCACTCCGCTTGGCCGTTACCTGGCTGGAACGTCGGCGGATCAATCGATCCATGCGGTAGAAAAGTCACTGCGCGATGCGTGGCGCAGCGAAGTCGCAGAGGTTGCGGGCTGGTATCCCGCGCGATTCCGGCCCGTCTTTGCCTGGTTGTCCGTGCTGCCACTTCTATCAGCCATGACCCATTTGCTCGGGCAAGGTGCTGCGCAACCCTGGATGTCGAATGAGCCTCAATTGGCGCCGTTCATAACGGAAACTTCTGAGGACATGGCGAAGCGGCTCACCGATGCAGGACTGAAGGACTTGCTGCCCGCGGTTTCAGGTGAGCCGTCCGTTGTCAGCTGCTGGCTGCGACATTGGAAATCACTGTGGCCCGCTTCGGCGAAGGACCGCCTGGAGATGGAGACATTCTTGGCGGGTATTCTCGTCAAGCGTGACCACCAGGACGGATTGGCACTGGTTTTTGGGGATCTGGACGACGCCAGAAATGTTCTGGCTCGGGTCTTTCGCCGCCACCAACGCAGCATTGCAGGAGCACTTGCCTACCTCGGCCTGTCCGCAATTGATCTGATGCGGTTACGAGGTGAGATCGCCGTCCGCAAACTGCTCCCGGCCACTGAACCGGGCAGGGTGGCGGCATGAGCCTTCGGCCAGTTGCCACCCGATGGTTCGAGGTCCTTGTGTTGAAAAGGGATCGGGACGCGGCGCTTGACTGCCTGGCGCGCACGGGTGCCGTTCAACTCGAGGCCCGCGCCATCCGGGTTGAGCCGCAGGCGGGCATGGCCGCGTTCGTGAGCGAGTATGATACGTTGGCCTCGCGCTACCGGGCCTGGTGGCCTGAACCCGCGTTCCGGCCTGCCGGTGATTCGGTTTCGCCCGGTGAGCGTGTGGCGCAAGCTCTGACGTTTCTCAGGTCATGGGCCGAAGAGGCGGGTGGAACGGTCGAACGGCTGGAACACAATCTGCAGAAGCGCCGTGATCTCGAGACATTGCGCAATCTCTTCATGCGTCAGGACACTGATACGCCGGATCTGGCAAAGTTTCTCGCCGCAGGACCGCGGCTCAAGAGCCGCATCTTCAACCTGACCCAGGATGCCGAACTCCCGGCACTACCCGCCGACGTCGTGAGTCTGGAACTTGAAGACGAGGGCGGTGACTTTCTGCTGGCGATGGGAAGCCCCAGATCCATGGACGATCTGCAGGCCATCCTGTCGGCGCAGAAGTGCAGAACTGTGGACCTCCCGTCATGGCTGCCGGAAGAGCCAGTGGCCGCCATCGCTGAAATCGACAGGCAATTGCAGGAGCTGGGTGAGAGCTGTGGCCGTGATGAAGATTCGCTCGCAGAACTTGGCGAGAAACATGGTCTTGCCGAGGCCTTGGGCGACATTGCACGCTCCAAGTGGCTGGGCACGATCGTGCCCGATGTCGGCGACACCCGGCGCTTGTCCTGGATCACCGGCTGGACGGCCGATCTCGATGGTGCCCGGATCGAAGATGCCCTGACAGAAGCCGCGATCAACCATTTTACTGCCTATCCGGATGCGCCGGCCGGTCATAGCCCGCCGGTCATCTTGCACAACGCCCCATGGTCGCGCCCCTTCGAGATGCTGACACGCCTTCTGGGATTGCCCAGCGCGGAAGAAGTTGATCCGAGCGTCGTCGTCTCGGTCGTTGCCCCGGTTCTCTTTGGCATGATGTTCGGCGATGTGGGTCAGGGATTCGTGCTGTTGCTCGCAGGTCTCTATCTGCGCCGGCAGAATCCGGTGTTCGGCGTGCTGATCTCCGGTGGACTGATGGCCATGGTGTTCGGCGTGCTGTTTGGAAGCGTATTTGCGCGCGAGGATATTATTCCAGCACTGTGGATACACCCTCTTGGACATCCGATCACGCTGCTGGTCGCCAGCCTGGGCATCGGGGCAGCCATCCTGATTACCGGCCTGCTGCTCGACATGGTGCAAATGCATTGGCAGGGGCTGGCGGCAGAATGGTGGCGCAGCCGTGCCGGTCTGCTGTTGGCCTATGCTGGACTTCTGGTCACCGCAGTGTTCCACTGGCTGGGTGCTGCAATTCTGGTTGCGGGTTGCGTCTGGTTTGTAGCAGGAGCAACGGCACTGCAAGGCAGGAAGGCCATGCCTCGCATCTTGGGTGAGATGCTGGAGTTGATCATGCAGCTCGCGATCAATACCTTGTCCTTCGCCAGAACCGGCGCGTTTGCACTGGCCCACGCAGGGCTCTCCGTTGCTGTCGTTGAACTGGCGAAGGCGGCAGGTGACATCGGCTACTGGCCGATGCTCGTACTCGGCAATGGCTTTGTCATCGCACTCGAAGGACTGGTGGTGAGCATCCAGACGACACGACTCATCCTGTTCGAGTTCTTCATCCGGTTTCTTCGTGCAAGCGGGCGGGAGTTCAGGCCGCTCAGACCGCCCCAAGACGTCAACTCAGGCCTCACAAGGAAAGCGCAATGAACCTGTCGAAAACGCTCGTGATCCGTGTGCTGGCAGTCGGGGCCATCGCCATTGCGGGGCTGACGATCCTCCTGATCATGCCGCAACTGGCACTGGCCCAGGACGCCACGCCTGCGGCCGCTGCCGATCCTGAAGTGGTCAAATGGGCACTGGTGTCTGCCGCGGCGGCAGCCGGCATGGCAACCCTTGCTGCCGGCTATGCTGTAGCCATGGTCGGCAGCGCAGCTGTTGGCGCCATCGCCGAAAAGCCCGAACTCCTCGGCCGCGTCATCATCCTCGTCGGACTTGCCGAGGGTATTGCGATTTACGGGTTGATCGTCGCCATCCTCATCTTGAACCGGGCGGGCTAGGTGGAAATGGCCGCGTCCGTCTTCATAGGTGATGAAACGACTGCGGCGGGATTTCGCCTGGCCGGGTTCGACATCGTGGTGCCGTCCAGGGATGAGACAGGCGAGGCGCTGGCGGCAGCGCAGCAACACGCGGACCTCATTCTGATCACCGCGGCCTGTGCCCGCGATCTGCCCGATGATTTGCGCGACGAGACCTTGCGGGAAAAGACCCCACTGATTCTGATCATACCCGATATCAATGCGTCGGTGTCGCCGCCGGACATGGAGGCCCGGATCAGGCGCACTCTCGGAATAGAAACATGACGGATGAGGCCGGCGGGATGACCGGAAAGAGCCATCGGCTGGAAGCGGCGATGCGCAAGCAGGTGGATGACGAGGTCGCCTCGGTCGCCGGCGCCGCAGACCGCGAAGCCGCCGCGATCATCGAAGCAGCGCGGCGCGCGGCCCGTCAGCGATTGAAGGAGTCCGTGCGGTCGTTGCGCCGGGAGCGAAACTTGCGTCTCAACCGGGCTCGCGCCCGGCTGGCAACCGCCGAACGCGAATGGCGTCAGCGGCTCGTCAAGGAGCTGCTGGATGAAGGGATTGCAATGCTCAAGGATGCGTTGATTGCACGCTGGCAAGATAGCGCCGCCCGCAAGCAGTGGTGCATGGGCCTGGCGAGGGATGCGCAGGACCGGTTGGCGCCGGGACAATGGACTGTAGAGCATCCTGAAGGCTGGACACCCGGTGAGCAGCATGAGTTCACCGCGGCTATAACCAAGGCCTCCGGCAACACGCCAATTCTCAAGCCCGTGCCTGCCATCGCGTGTGGCCTGCGCATCAATTCGGACAGGGCTCAGTTGGATGGTACGGCTGCGGGGCTTCTCGCGCAGTCGGACTGGATCGAGGCGGAGATGCTGGCTTTGATTGAACAGGCGGAACCAGACGGGAAGGTCGGGACATGAGCAGGGCCGATATCCGCTGGGCCGGAGGACCACTCGTCCACGCAAGACCCGAGGGTCCGTTTGCCATGGGCGAAGCTGTGTCGGTCGGAGACCGTGAGTTGCTGGGCGAAGTGATCCGGGTGGCTCGCGACAAGATCGTCGCTCAGGTCTATGGTGACACGACGGGACTGCGTCCCGGCGACCGCATCGAAGGGACGGGCCGGCCGCTATCAGTAAAGCTGGGGCCTCATCTGCTGGGCAACATCTTTGACGGCTTGCTGCAACCCCTGGCGCAAGGCGAGGATGATGAAACAAGATATCGCTTCGAACCTCTTGTCGCCGCCAACGATCACGTTGTGGCTGGCACGCGGTTGGCAAAGACTGGATCCGAGGATCGTCCGCAATGGTGCCTCCTGCCGCCGCATCTCTCCGGTACCGTGGAAAAGATTGTTGCCGTAAGTGACGTTGCCCTGAACGAAACCATCTGCCAGGTTCGTGACGACCACGATGTTTTGCACGACATCAGCCTGGCACAGACCTGGCCGGTCCGCCGGCCCCGGCCCGTTGCGAGCCGCCTTCCGGCCGACCGTCCGATGATCACTGGGCAACGCATCCTCGACACGTTGTTTCCTGTGGCCCGCGGCGGCCGCGCCGCCATCCCTGGCGGCTTCGGCACGGGCAAGACCGTCTTGCAGGAAACCTTCGCCAGATGGTGTGACGCCGATATCATCATCTATGTGGGATGCGGCGAGCGCGGCAATGAGATGGCAGGCGTGCTCGATGAATTTCCGAAGCTCACCGATCCGCGAACGGGGCGGCCCTTGATGGAGCGCACCATCATCATCGCCAACACCTCTAACATGCCGGTCGCGGCACGTGAGGCCAGCATCTATACGGCGGTGACGGTCGGCGAATATTTCCGCGATCAGGGCTTTCATGTGGCGCTGATGGCCGATTCAACCAGCCGCTGGGCAGAGGCCCTGCGCGAGGTGTCGGGAAGGCTCGGCGAATTGCCGGCCGAGGCCGGATACCCCGCCTATCTGGGGTCACGTCTGGCGGAATTCTACGAGCGGGCGGCGCGTGTTCAAACCCTTTCGGGTGAAGAGGGCTCGCTCACGATCATCGGCGCCGTCAGTCCGCCGGCCGGTGACTTTTCGGAGCCCGTAACCAGCCACACCAAACGCTATGTGCGCTGCTTCTGGGCGCTCGACCGCGAACGGGCCCAGGCGCGTTTCTATCCGGCAATTCACCCGCTGCAATCCTATTCCGGTGATGCGGGTCAGTTTGCGGGCTGGTGGGCCAGCAATGGCAATGCCGACTGGTCGGCCCAGCGCCGCCGTTTGCTGCACCTGCTTGAACAACAGGCGGGCCTCGAACGCATGGCGCGGATCGTCGGTAAGGATGCCTTGCCGCCAGCCCAGCAGCTTCTGCTCAATGCTGCTGAATTGGTGAACGAAGCGATCCTCAGGCAATCGGCCTTCTCGCCGGTGGACCGCTACTGTTCGCCCGCGCGGCAGGCGCGGATGGTGAAGATTGTCGTGCGCGTGATTGAGTTGAGCGAACAGGCGCTGGCGGTGGGCGAAAACCCCGAGGCGATTGCCGACCTACCGGTGATGCACCTGTTGAAACGGCTGGGTGAGGAGATCGGCGAGGATCATCTGGAAGACTTCGATGCGCTGGAGCGGCGGGTCGAAAGCGAGTTTGCAGCACTGATGAAACATGAGGCCGCAGCGTCATGAGAGCTGAACTCAGCGTCTCGGGCACTGCAATGTCCATCGAAGGACCGCTGCTGACGCTGCGCCGGAATGCCAACGTCGGCCTGAACGAAGCCGTCGATATCATCGGCCACGAAGGCACGAGCCGGCTTGGCCGGATCGTTGCACTTGATTCCGACACGATGATCGTCGAGGTGCTGGAGACGACAGTGGGACTCGATCTCGCCAGTGTGCGGCTGCGGATCCGTGGTGAACCGATCATGTTCCAGATCGGTCCCGGGCTTCTAGGCCGCGTGCTCAACGGCGTCGGCCGGCCGATCGATGACGGTCCGCCCGTTGGTGCCCACGAGGCGCGCCGTATCGATGGTGTTGCCATCAATCCAGCACACCGCGCCCTCCCGCGCGATTTCATCGAGACGGGTGTGTCGGCGATCGATCTGATGAACAGCCTGGTGCGGGGCCAGAAGTTGCCGGTATTCTCGGCAGGCGGCCTCCCACATGATCAGCTGGCGATCGAGATTGCGACCAATGCCCGCCTGCGCAAGGATACGGAAGGGCGGTTCTCGATCGTCTTCGCCGGCATCGGCGTGTCGCACGATACGGCCCAGGCGTTCCGCAATGCGATGGAAGAAAGCGGCGCGCTGGAACATACGGTGATGTTCCTTAATCTCGCCAACGATTCATCGACGCAGCGTATCCTGACGCCGCGCTTCGCGCTCACCGCCGCCGAATATCTGGCGTTCGAATTGGGCCACCATGTTCTCGTCGTGATCACCGACATGACCAACTACTGTGAGGCCCTTCGCGAGGTTTCGGCCAGCCATGGCGAGATACCGAGCCGCAAGGGCTATCCCGGCTACATGTACTCCGATCTCGCGACGCTCTACGAGCGTGCCGGATGCCAGAAGGATCGCAAGGGAACGGTGACGCAGTTGCCCATCCTCACCATGCCGGCCGATGACATCAGCCATCCGATTCCCGATCTTACCGGCTACATCACCGAGGGCCAGATCGTTCTCGATCGCGGTCTCAATCTGAAGGGTATCTATCCGCCGGTCAATGTGCTGCCCAGCCTGTCGCGGCTGCTCGAGCAGGGGATCGGCGAGGGCTTTACGCATGTCGACCATCCGGCACTTGCCCATCAGCTGTTCGCTTCCTATGCGAAGGCCTCGCGCATGCGCGTGCTGGCCAGTGTCGTCGGCCGCGAGGGCCTGACGGAGATCGATCGCCGCTATCTCGACTTCGCCGATCACTTCGAAACCCATGTTGTGAATCAGGACGCACCCCGAACGCTGGAAGAGAGCATGGAGACGGGCTGGGACAGCCTTCGACTTCTTCCGCAGGCCGAACTGACACGCCTGAAGGCCGGCCAGATCGCGCGATACATTGCAGCACGGGAAAAGGCGAACGGACATGGCTGACTATCCCGTCACCCGCGCCGCCGCGATGGAGCTGTCGGACGAGCAACAGTTGATCCGACAGGGCTATGACTTTCTTGATGAGAAAAGAATTCTTCTTGCATCCGAAACCATGCGGCAGCTGACGGCATGGAAGACCCTCAAGGCCACCTATGAGGATGCGATGGCCAAGGCGCGGGCGGCGCTTGCCCGCGCACTCATGCAGCATGGTCTCGAAGAACTCCAGGTTCATCCGGCCGTTGTCGCTGAGCCCGTGCAATTCGACACGGTCAGCCGCAATTTTCTGGGTGTTCCGCTGGTCGAGATACAACTGCGTGCTGATGAAAGCATTCCGGACGCCGGCAAGATCAGCAAAGCCGAAGCCTGTGGGCTGGCGTTTCGAGCCCTGTCTCGCATTGCTGCGGAGATGGCTGCGGTTTCCGGCAACCTTCTGCGTCTTGCCGCCGAATACCGGCGAACGGAGCGTCGCGCCCGGGCTTTGGAAAATGTCTTGCTGCCGGAGATATCCAATGCGCTGAAGATGATCGAGGAGCAGTTGGAGGCCACCGATCTCGAAGAAGCAGTGCGCGTGCGCCGCAACACGGCGTGACTGCTCAGCCTTGGCGCTGTGCGCGCCTGTTGCGCATCGTGGCGGCGAGCGTGACGAGCAGGATACCGGGAATGAAGACGACGGTGGCGATTGCCGGATAGAGTGGCGATGATCCCACGGCAATGCCGCTGAAGATGAAGGTCGGAATCGTGCGCATCGAACCTGCGAGGCTGTAGGTGATGTAGAAATTGCCCCAGCTCAACAGGAAGGCGAAGATGGCGGCAGAAAAGATGCCCGGCCAGAGCAGGGGGATAGTGACATAGCGGTAGACGTCCCAATTGCCGGCGCCGCAATCGCGGGCAGCATCCTCGAGCGTCGGGTCGAAGTTCCACACCTGCACGGCCACGATCACCATGGCGAAGGGTGAGATATAGACGATGTGGCCGATAATGGCGGTGACAAGGCCGGTGTTGAAGCCGAACCATTTGCCAAGCACCGAGAACCACAGCAACAGGACGATACCGAGCAACAACTGCGGGAACGCCAATGGCGCGCCGGCAAGCGCCTGGAAGAGAGTCTTGCCGCGAAACATGTAGCGTACGGCAGCGATTGCGGCGAGCGTGCCGATGGCTGTGGCCACGACGGTCGCGATGAGGGCAATGATGGTGGAGTTCCAAAGGGCGTTCAGGGCATTGGTATTGTGGAACAACTCCCCATACCACTTAAGTGATACACCCTCGAAGGGAAGCGTCAGGTAGCGTCCCTGCTGGAAGGAGAAGGCAATCAGCGTGAAGATCGGGATGTAGAAGAACAGCAGAATGAGTGCCATGACGCCATAGAGAATGACGTCGACGAGAAGCGATTCAGCGCGATGGTTCATGTGCCGAACCCCGCCCGCTTCATGCCAAGCATGCGCGTGAACAGCAATACGATGAAGACGGCGACAACCATGAGCACCAGCGTCAACGCCGCCCCGAGAGGCCAGTTCACGCGCGTCTCGAAGGTCTGGCGGATGAGTTCCGCTGACATCGGTGACTTGCCTCCGCCCAGAACCTTGGGCTCCAGAAAGACGCCGACGCCGAGCAGGAAGATCAGCACGCTGCCCGCCCAGATGCCTGGCTTGCACAATGGCAAGGTCACCTCCCAATGGGCGCGAAACTTGCTGGCACCCGCATCGTAGGCGGCGAGGATCAGCGACCGGTCGATGTTGTCGATCGACAGGTAGATGGTGAAGATCGCGAAGGGCAGGAGATTGTAGACCATGCCCAGCATGGTGGCCCAGTCGGTGAACAGGAAGGCGACGATGTCGGGAGGGAAGCCGAGATGAGCGAACAAATAGTTCGCCGCCCCCTTCTTGTCGAGGAACAGCACCCAGCCGAAGGTCTTGAGCGTCGCGTCGGTGATGAAGGCAAAGGTGATCAGGATCTTGATCTCGTTCTCGATCGCCTTGAAACGCGTCGCAAGGCCATAGGCGATTGGAAATGCGAGTACGATGCAGATGACGACGCAGGCAATGGCCATGAACAGCGTGTGGCCGAGAATGGTCCAGTAATGCGGCTTGCTGAACACGTCGGTCCAGACCGTGAGATCCCATGTCCAGCGCAATTGGAAATCGCGGGTGCGCTGGAAGGTCAGAATGAAAGTCATTACCAGGGGCGCAAGGAAACACGTCGTCTGGAGTACGACGCTGGGCAGGGCCTTGAACAGCAGCTCCGGGTCACGCCAGCGCCTGTCGATGGCCTGATCCATCAGACGTCCTCCGGCTTCAGCACCCAGATGTCTTTCTTATCCCACCCGAGGCGCACCTGCTCTCCGGGCTGCATGGGGAGCTGCGACGTACCCTGGATTTCGATGGCCAAGTCCCGGCCCATCGTGTCCCGGGCGCGGTATTGCACCGTCCCGCCCTTGACGAAGATTTCGCTGACAGTCGCGTCGATTGCACAGTCGGCAGTCTCTCCGTCCCTGAGCCTGCGGAACAATTCAGGTCGCACCATCATCAGGGCCGGGCCGGATTTCACGTCGTCGGCAACCAGATTTGCCGGCACGGTTGTGGTAGTATCGGTGATTTCCGCACTCTCATAGGTGATGCCACCGGCGTCGCGTGCCTTGACGTTGATGGGCAGCAGATTGGTTTCGCCGATGAAGCCGGCGACAAAGGGATCGGCCGGGCGGTAATAGATGTCGGCGGGTTCGCCGAGTTGCAGGATGCGGCCGCCCCGCATCACGCAGATCCGGTCGGCCAGCATCATGGCTTCCTCGAGATCATGGGTGACATGGACGAAGGTGACGCCGACCGAACGGTGCAACCGCTTGAGTTCAGCCTGCAGGACCTTCTTCAATTTCACGTCGAGGGCAGAGAGCGGCTCGTCGAGGAGTAGCAGCTTGGGCGACGAGATCATCGAACGGGCCAGCGCCACACGCTGCTGCTCACCGCCCGAAAGCGCCTTCGGGAAGCGCTCAAGATAAATGGGCTTGAGCTCCATCAGCGCGATCATCTCGTTGACGCGCGCCTTGATCTCGTCCGGTGGAGTCTTCCGGAGTTTCAGAGGAAAACCGATGTTCTCGGCCACCGTCATGTGCGGGAACAGCGCCAGCCTTTGGAATACCATGCTGGTTGGACGATGGGCGGCGGGAATGCCCGCCATGTCCTGGCCCTCGATGCGGATCGCGCCGGAGGACGGGTCTTCGAATCCTGCGATCTGCTTGAGCAGCGTGGTCTTGCCGCAGCCGGATGGGCCGACCAGCGCGATGAACTCTCCTTGCCGCACGCTGAGCGACACGCCCTTCAGTGCCTGGAAGGTTCCGTAAGCTTTTTGGACGTCCTGGATGTCGAGAATCGGGGAGCTGTTCATTTGTCCCGCAAAGGTATGAATGAAATCCGGAGCGCCCGCGAAGGGACGCCCCGGTTTGTGATCGTCTCTTTCTTATTCAGCGGCAGCAAGTTCTTCCTGCCAGATCGCCAGCATCTCGTCGATGTTGGGCGCGATGCGGTGCATCTGGGAATTGTCCCATGCCGTCCACATGTAGTCCGTCTGCAGGATGTCGTGCTCTTCCGGCGTGTAAAGCTCTTCCACGGCCTTGTTGGTGACGACATTGCAGGTCGAGTCGAGCAGCGACAGAACGTAGCCGGAGTCCTTTGAGACCACGTGCTTGAGCAGCTTCTCGGCTAGTTCAGGTTGATCGGTTTCTTTGAGGATGGCGGTGGCTTCCACCCAGATGATGCCCTGCTTCAGGCCGTTCTTCGGCTCCGGTACGACGGCCATGATGTTCTTGTGGCCCTGCTTGCGCACTGCTGAGGTCAGATACGAACCAGCACCGATACAGCCGAGCAGCGAACCGTCGAGCAAGCCCTTCTGGGCCTGGGTCAGGTCACCCACCAAGGTCCGCGTGTTCTTGAACATGGCGCGGAGGACCTTGCGCACCTCTTCGAGTGCCGCTGCATCGAGTTCTTCATAGGGGTTGATGCCGGCATGGAGCGCCATCGGCAGGATTGGCCAGTCGCCCCAGTCCATCACGCAGATCTTGCCCTTGTTGGCGGGATCGAAGACCGGGTCATAGGTCTTCCACACCTCCGGTTTCGTAACGTCCGTATTCAGGCACGGGCCGACCCAACCCCAGCGCGTGGCCACGCCGATGGTCTTGCCGTCGGTCAGCAGGGGCTCGAATGGTGGTTTGAACTGGTCATAGAAGGTTGCGTAGACATCCGCATATTCGTCGGGGTTAAGCTCCATCGCGAGCCCCGCCGGACCCATCCGGGTGATCCACGGCATGTCGCTCGACACGATGTCGACTTCGCGCGACGCGCCCGCCTGCAGTTTGGCGAAGCCGCCGGGGCTGTCGACGATCAGGTCGAAGCTGATGTCCGTGTCGTTGGCCTTGTTGAAGGGATCGATGATGCGGGGATCATTGTAGCCTTCCCAGCACATGTAGGTCATCTGGGTGGCAGCAGACGCCTGACGCGAATTCAGTCCCAGCATGGCAATGCCGGCCGCACCTGCGGCACCTTTCAGCAGGCGGCGGCGAGCCAACCCCGCCTCGTCGAGGCCCATGGCCTTGATCTGGTTCTGATAGTACTTCGGTAGATCGCTGTACCAGTTCTTCGTCATGGTGTTCCTCCGATTGATCTGGTCTTCGCTGTAGATTGGGCGATATCGGGCTCTGCCGGAATATCCCCTTGGGAATAGGACGGCTGCAATCCGTCGAAGCTGCCGAGGAAGGCTGCGAAGAGTTCTGCCTGCGTCGAGATCTTCAATTTCCGGTAGATGTTCTTGCGATGGATCTTCACGGTGCCGGGGCTGATATCGAGTTGCAGCGCCACCGATTGCGTCGAATGACCCTGCAGGATCAGGGTGACGATCTCGCGTTCGCGCGCCGAGAGCAATCGAAAGCCGAGGCGTGCGATGGTTTGTTGCGGCTTTTGCTCGAAGGCACTTGCACCTGGGTTTGCCCATTGCTGGCGGGAGAACCCGCCGACAGCAGGTTCGATGGCCTGGAGAATATCGAGATCGGAACGCGTCAGTGGGGGCGAACTGGTCCATCGCGCCAGCGACGTCACACCCGTGTAGCCGTTCCCGGTCGCGAAGACGAAACCGACTTCCTCGCCGATCCCGGTCCTGCTGTAATGGGCGCGGAAATACTCGCTGCGCCGGAAATGGTCGGGTGCGATATCGTGCAGCCGGTAGCAGCCGCTGCAGGCGCCGTCGCTGACGAGCTTGTAGAACGGATCGAGTTGGAATGGACCGGCCGCATAGTCGGTGGCGATGATCCGGTGCCGCGTGTGATCGAGGGTGTCATCGAGAATGACGGGCTGGTCCTTGCCGCGATAGGCAAACGCCATGACGAAGTCGAAGTCGACCAGCCGGCGCACGGCGTCGAGAAGCACAGTCGCGAACCGGGGCTGGCCGATCGCGTGGCCGACCTCTGCAAGACCTTTGCTCCACTGTTCCAGCAGCACATGCCGAGTTGTCATGGACCGACCTTATCGCTTTGGGGGTATGGCGGCAATCACGTGCAAGACCCTATCATTCTGTCTTGACGCAAGGAGATTCCATTCATGACCGCGACGATGAAAGCTGCCGTACTCCATGAACTCAAGACCCCGCTCAAGATCGAGCAGGTTCCGGTGCCGGAGCCGGGGCATGGCGATCTCCTTATCAAGGTGACGGCCTGCGGCGTCTGCCACAGCGACCTGCATGCGGTCGATGGCGATTGGACGCCGCCACCGGTCATCCCGCTGATCCCCGGTCACGAGGTGGCCGGCCGCGTGGCCAAGATTGGGCCAGGCGTCACCGGTTTCAAGGTGGGCGACCATGTCGGCGTACCGTGGATGTACTCCGCTTGTGGAACCTGCGAATTCTGTCTGGCCGGCATGGAGACGATCTGCAAGTCGGCAGAAGCCACGGGCTATTCGAAGCCGGGCGGCTATGCCGAATATCTGGTGGCGCCGGCAGCCTTCGTCGGCAGGTTGCCCGAAAATGCCGATCCCTATGAACTCGCCCCCATCCTGTGTGCCGGAGTGACCACCTATCGCGGACTGAAACGCACCGGGGCAAGGCCCGGCCAATGGGTGACGATCGTGGGCGTTGGCGGGCTTGGACACATCGCCATCCAGTATGCCAAGGCCATGGGCCTGCGCGTCGCGGCGGTGGACGTCTCCGAAGACAAGCTGGAACTGGCGCGAACGATGGGCGCCGAAGTTGTGGTGAACGGTGCCAAGACCGATCCGGCCGCTGCGATTCAGGAGCAGATCGGTGGGTCGCACGCAGCCGTGGTGGTCGCCGTGGCCACCAAGGCTTTCGAACAGGCCATATCGATGGTGCGGCCGGCCGGCACGGTGGTCTACATCGGCTTGCCCGGCGGCAAGGCCGATGAGATCCGCACCAGCATCGCCTCCATCACCAATTGGGAGCTATCCATTCGCGGGTCGAATGTCGGGACACGCCAGGACCTGGACGAATCCGTTGACTTCGCGGCGCGGGGCCTCGTCACGGCCAAGATCCGCAAGGCGCGGATCGAGGACATCAATGCCATTCTGGACGACATGCGCAATGGCAGGTTGGTTGGCCGTGTCGTACTCGACATGACCTGAGCCTAGACCTCGAGGCCGATCCCCATCAGGGCTTTCACGCGCCGGACGGCCAGCGCCATGTCAGCGGAGGCATCCCCGGGGCGTGGGGTAGCCAATGGTTCCCCGAACCAACTGAGCCGGCCGTCGCGCGACAAGCGGTCGAACAGCAAGTGGCGGTCTGCCGCTGCCTCGAACATCCCGGCGTCGAAGGCCCAGCGAACAGGTGAGAACCATGCGTTTCGACGCAGGACAGCATTGGCATAGAGCCACTCGGTAATTCGCCATTTGAGGTTCCGTGTCTGCGGCAGGCGGTAGACCGAGACCGGCTTCCCGGTCGCCAGTGCATCGGCCACCATGGATACGCTGTCGCTCGTCACGACGATCTCACTGGCAGCTGCCAGCAGCCGTCGATAGGGGTTTTCGGCGCCAGGCTTGAACTCGTGAAACACATGCGGCGCCGCAATGGCTGACTTCAGCGCCTGCGCAGCGTCGCTGCCGGTGCGTGGGCTGGTGATGATGTCAAGCGTTATGCCGTGCCGGTTGCCATAGCTCATCAGCGCGAGCGCCATCTCCCGGGCGGTATCGGCGTCCAGCCGGTCTGGAAAACTTGAACCACCTACAGCAACGGCGACGCGTGGCGAATTCGATTCTGGTGCAGGCACGACGAGTGATGATGGATCACCGAGTGGCATGCCGAGTTCGAGAATGTTTGCAGCGGCCGGCAAGCGGTATTGGGCCGTCGTGATGACGAGGTCAAACGCGTCCGGGCTTCCGGCCGGCCTCGCCAGGGCTATGCTGCGGATGCGCCCGCCAGACTGTTTGCGGAGACGGCGCGCGATCATGCTTGGCAGAGCCTCGGCGCAGATCACGGCATCCGGCCATGGTGGCGAGATGTCATCGGAACTGCCTTTGAGCAGCAGCGGCGCAAGGATCGGAATGTCTGGGGGAGCGAAATCGAGGCGCTTGATGACGTGGGGCCAGCCCAACGCCTTCACCAGCGCCAGCATCTGGTCCAGATCGCCTTTGCGGCGGCGCCACAGGATCCAGATTCGTGGAGGCTCAAGCGCGCCGGCCATGGCCCGTTTCCGCCAGCACCTCGCGGTAGCTCGCGAGCAACCCGGAGAGGATGCTGTCCCAACTGAAAGTGAGCGCCCGCTCCCGGGCCTTGGCACCCATCGACTGACGGAGTTCGGCGTCCTTGACGAGGTCCGAAAGCCTTGTCACGAACGCCTGATCATCGCGGGCACTTTCGAGATAGCCGGTCTCACCCGGCACAACGAGTGAGTTGCTGCCACTGGCGATGGCATTCACCGCTGGCAATCCGCTGGCCATCGCCTCCAGAGTCACGTTGCCGAAGGTCTCGCTTTCGCTGGGAAAGAAGAAGATATCGGACGAAGCGTAGGCCCGTGCCAGATCGTCTCCATGGAGGAAGCCGGGAAACAGCGCATCTGGAAGGGCGGTCTTCATGGTCGCCAGTTCCGGTCCATCACCGGCGAAGAGCGCGCGAAACCGGATGCCACGCTGCTTCATGATGTTCAGCACACGGACCACGAGGTCGGTGTTCTTCTCCTTCACCAGGCGGCCGGTGAAATTGACCACCACCTCATCATCGGCAATACCCAGTGCCCGGCGCCAGACCAGATCCCGCTTGGACGGGTTGAACATGTCGCTGTCGACACCACGGGCCCAGACCTCGACGGCCTGGGACATGCCTTCCTGCCGGATGATCTCCGCCATCGACTCCGAAGGTGGATAAACCCGCAGGCAACGCTGGTAGAACCACCGCAGGTATCCCGTCGCCATGCGCTCGAGAAAGCCCAATCCGTAGAAGCGGAAATAGGTATCATAGCGGGTATGGAAGGAGGCCACGACCGGAATGCCTTCCCGCCGGGAAAACTTCAAGGCTTTGTAGCCGAGCACATCGGGTACGGCGATGTGAAACAGCGTCGGGCGGAAAGCCCGGAGCTTCGCGCGGGCTGCCCCTGGAAAGCCAAGCGCGATACGGTATTCTGACCGCATCGGGATCGCCATTGAGGGCACTGAAACGAGGTCTCCAACCGACTGGAAGGCGGGCTTCGGCCCTGTCGGCGCAAACACGAGGACCGGCACACCGCGCTTGATCAGGAACGCCACCAAACGGTTGAGTGTCAGCGCGACTCCGTCCTTGATGTAATCGTAGTTGCCGGTGAAAAGAGCCACCCGCAACTCAGGCATTGCGTCGTCGTGGGTGGCGCTCACGAATGAACTCAGGCGGCAGCCTTGAGTGGCGGAACGCGGTTCATCACCTCGATCGAGTCGTGACGAATGTAGTTCTTCTCCATCGCTTCCTTGATCTGTGCGTCAGTCACCAGGCCTTCTTCATAAGCCCCCTTGAGCAGTCCGTAGAAGAAAGCTTCCTGCTTCGGGTCCGGATGTTGCGCATAGCGGCCGAGCAGCGCGTGATCGCCGAACAGCTTGCGGCGCATCCGCATGATCCAGCCAATCACCGGCACGAACTCGGTCGGCGTATAGTCCACCCTCAATCCTGTCTTCCACGGCTGCGTGCGGCGGCGTGTGTTGTGGATCATCTTGGTTTCGGGTGTGAGCTTGTCAAAGTCGTTCCACTCGTTCTCGAACGTGCCGATGGTGCTGCGATCCTCCATCAGAAGCGAGATCCAGTTGTGATAATCACGCTTGCCTTCGAATAACTCGTTGAAGCTCTTCTCGACGTCCCAATGTTTGAGCTTGGCGCAATCGAGCAGCATGACGCTTGAGGCAAATGCGCCGTTCTTGAACTTCGAGGCCCGGCACATGATGGCCTTGCCCTGCATGTCGCGCGTGAGCAATGCCCACACGTCACCAACGGCAAACACGTCGGGATCGACCACCAGGGCGCGGCCCTTGTAACCCATCAGCTGGGGCGGCAGGAAACGTGTGAGGGTGAAAGATTGCAGATCATTCTCGCGCCAGGTGCGCTGCACACCGTGGCGCATGTAGACCTGACCATCGCGCTGACGGAAGAACGGATGGTCTTCCTGATGCATGATCGTGACATCGAACTTGTCGGCATGGGCCGAATTCCGCTTCATCGAATAGGCGGATACAATAGCCCCGATCGACTGCTTGTTGTTCGTCTGGATGAAAATGTGGGGCCGGACTGCCTCACTCTCAGGGGTCGTGGACATGGATTTCCCGGATTCTGTTGCGTAACGTCCCGCCGTGTATCATGTACGGGCCACGCGTTCAAACGGCGTCGGGGCGCGGCTCGATGCCACAAGGTTTAAGTTATTGATAAAAAACCGTAAAATCGAGTGGCGGGACCGTCAGCCGAAGCTGTGGATTCTGGCCAGCCGCCATTCCGGCGACAATACCCAGCTCATGGCCATCGCCGGCGCTCTCGGTTGGCCGACGGAAATCAAGCGCCTGTTTTACCGTTGGCACGAGGAACTGGTGCGGATCGCAGGCCTGGCCAGCCTGTCTGCCGTCGATGCTTCTCGTTCGAGCCCCATCGGGCCGCCCTGGCCGGACGTGATTCTGAGCGCCGGACGGTCGACCGAGGCCGTCGCCCGCTGGATCAAGCGCCATGGCAATCCAGCCGCGAAGATCGTGTTTGTCGGGACGCCCTGGGCATCGCCCGAATGCTTCGATCTCGTTATCACGACGCCGCAATACGGACTGCCGCAGGCTCACAACATCTTGCATCTGCCTCTGCCGGTGCACAGCGTAACGCCGGAACGGCTGGCGGAAGAAGGCCAACGCTGGGCGGGGCGGCTGACCCATCTGCCGGAGCGCCGCATCGCCGTGCTGGTCGGCGGTGCCAGTGGCCCCTACACCTTCAGCCGAGACGCCGCCATCCGGCTTGCCTCGGCGGCGAATCGGATGGCGAACGAGCGCAACGCTGCACTCTTGGTTACCACCAGCGCCCGCACACCGGCCACCGCGGCTTCTGCCCTCGAGAACGCCATCACGGCGCCGGCATGCATTTTTCATTATGCGCCGGATGCGCCGGACAACCCGTTCTTTGCATTTCTGGATCTCGCTGATGAGGTCATCGTGACGGCCGATTCGATTTCCATGCTGGCGGAGGCGAGCGCCACAGGCAAACCTGTCTGGCTGTTCGATATCGAGGATGGTCAACAGTCCATGCGGGCAGAGGAGGGACACGATCCTCTTCCACCCATCGGCTGGCGTGGGAAATCGCTGGAAACGACCGCGTTCCGCGCGCTGATGCGGTTGGCGCCGCCGCGCTGGTCGCGCGATCTCCGCGTCGTTCACCGCGGGGCCACGAAACAGGGGCTTGCCCAATGGCTCGGCGAGGAACCCTTGTCGCGGGCCACACCGGCTCAGCAAAATCTCGAAGCCGCCGCCGCTCGCATCCGCGGTCTTTTTGGCCTATGAGCCGGGCCAGCATGAACATCATCTGCAGTTTCAATGTCTGAAGCGCCGCTAGAGTCGAAGTCCCTGCCCCTGCCGGATCGGGTGATGGCGCTCCGCGGCCGTATCCGCCGCGTATTGCTGCGCGTGGGCGAACAGTTCATCTACGATGTTGCCGGACTGACCATGGCGCTCCGGCACGTGGTCCGCCTGCGTCGGCCCGCGGCCGATCTTCCGCCAGCGGACTATATCCACCGCTTCTACGGCTATTCATTCTTCAAGCTGCCCTTCGGCCCCTTCCGGGGCGTGATTGCAGCTCTGTTTTGGCCGCTGCTGCTGATCGCGGCGCTCGCAATCTTCACCGGTCGCAACGGACCGGTCATCGCAGCGCGCAGCGGCATCAGCGTTCCCCGGCAGATTGCGGGTCAGCTTGCCGTTGCGGTTCGCTACGCGATCGCGCCCTTCTGGTTTTACATGTTTGAACTATGGGACTCCAAGCGGCGGGCAATGGCGGCGGAGTTTCTGACGGCCCATGAAACCATCGGTCCCGCCTATTCGGTGCTCCAGCCGCCGCCTGCGGCTGACGGGCTCGACGACAAGGTCTGGTTTGCGCGCCATTGCCGGGAAAGCGATGTCCGCGCAGTGCCCGTACTGTTTCTCCTCACGGGCGGCACCCTGCAGCCGCAACTACCAGGGCTGACATCGCTTCCTGATCAGGACCTGTTCGTGAAGCCACGCTCGGGCAGCGGCGGCCATCGCATGGAGCGCTGGGACGTGGCGGGCGAGAGCCGCTTCCGCAACAGCAAGGGTGAGACCCTGAGCCGTGACGCGCTAACCCAAATGCTGCTGGAGAAGTCGATCAAGGACGATTTTCTGATCCAACCTCGCCTCGTCAATCATCCGGAGTTGGACGACATCAGCAATGGTGCGCTGGCAACTGTTCGTGTGCTGACAATCCGCAACGAACAGGGCCGTGCCGAAGTCACCAATGCCGCCTTTCGCATGGCGGTTGGCAGCAATTCGGTCGTCGACAATTTTCACCAGGGGGGACTGGCAACAGCGGTGGATCTTGCAAGCGGCCGCATTGGAGAAGCATCCGACCTTGGCGCCTGGCCCCAGATGGGATGGCGTGAAGTGCACCCCGTCAGCGGTGCGCGTTTTGCCGGCCGCATCTTGCCATTGTGGCGGGACGTCATGGATCTGGCCGTCCGCTGCCATGAGGCTTTTCCGGACCGTATCATCGTCGGCTGGGACGTGGGCATGTTGGCGGACGGTGCCTGTATCATCGAGGGGAACGGCAAGCCCGACCTCGACATTCACCAGCGTGCCGAGCGCCGCCCTCTCGGGGATAGCCGCATCGCGCAGCTTCTTGTCCACAATATTGAGAAGACCTTGCAGCGTTAGACGCGCAAGGACTGATAGCCAAAGGACGGATCGAGTTTTGCCGTCACCTCGTCATCGACCCAGGCGATTTGCTCTGGTGTCAGGTAATCGCGATAGCCCCCGACTTTGCCGCGCCGGACCTTGTAGCTGTCAGGGTTCGAGACATCGCCCGCCTGAAGCCGTGAGTTGCCGAAGAAGTCCCCCGCTTCCTTCTGCTTGAGCTTGTCGAACGACGCAAAGTCCACTGCCTCTACGTATTGCTCCTCGGTGAAGCTTTCATCGAGAAAGGCGGCCAGTGCCTTGAGCTGCGGCACCGGATCGCTTTGCAGGTCTTCGTAGCGCAGCAAGAGGTGGTTGGGATGCCGCGCCAATGCGGGCGCCCACGCATTCATGTAGTCGATCACGTGTGCCAGGCCAATCCGCGGTTCCTGGAGGTGGGCAAATACATCGAGATCGCCGGTATTCTGAGGGAGCCGCTTGAGATCGCGCAGATGCTGGGGAATGCGGTTGTTGAGATGGAAATGGAAGGATACGGCCGTATCGGCCGGATGTCGGGCCAGGAAGATCAGCTTTTTCGTATCGTAAGGCGAAGGCGATGAACCGACCGGATAACGCTCCGCAATGTAATTCCCCATTGTGAACAGGAAGACCGGCACCTTGCTGTTCATGGCGTGGAGATTGTCGCGTTCGATGATGGCTTCTGCCGGCAAGCCATATTTCAGTTGATAAAGCCGGGACATCATCACCCGGGTCCATGTACGTCCGGCCTTGGCATAGGAGACAAAGGCGACATCCGCCGCCGCGAGCCGTTTGAGGTCGATACGCGACTTGACCCACCTGTACGCCTTGACGCGCGCCTGACCAAAGACCAGCCGCGAAGCGGTGTTGGCGGTGGCGGCAAGTTTGCTGGTGGAACGCTGTGATGACATGATATCCGGACAAGGGCTCTATGAAGATTGAATTTGCGCTGGCGACCTGAAGGCAAACCCCGCCGCATCCTTTACGCGCCTGTGCTGGAGCCGTCTAACCCTTTTCAAGAACTGCAACTGCCCCGCGTCAAGCGGGCACCGTCGCGCGCCTGAGGTCACCTCCGCGGGGAACGGCGCACGATGTTCTCACGGTGATGCCAGGAGACAGCATTTCCCGATGAGGCGGGCTGTCATCCCCCCCAATGCGCCCGATGAGGCGTTCGAGTCCGATGCGGGCCATCTCAGCAATGGGTTGAGTGACGGTTGTCAGGGCCGGCGTTACCGCCGCCGTCCAGGCGAAGTCATCGATACTGGCGATGGACATGTCCTGTGGTACGGCAACATTCTCGTGGGCCAGTGCCTGCAGGATTCCGATCAGCATCTGGTTATTGGCGACGAAGATAGCAGTTGGTGGATTCGGCGATTGCAAGAGGGAAAGTCCAGCCTCGTAGGCCCGGCTGACGTGGAATTCGCCCGGCATGATGTGTTGCGGGTTCGTCTTGAGGCCGTGCCCTTTCAGGGCTTCCTCAAAACCGATCAGGCGCTCTCGGCTGACGAACCTGTGCGTGGGTCCGGTAATGGCGGCGATCCTCTCGTGGCCGGCCGACACGATGTGATCAACCGCCAGTCGCGCAGCCTGCCGGTTGTCGATCACCACGGTATCGAAGTCGGTGCCGTCAGCGGCGTTGTCGACGGCGACAAGTGGCATCGCGCCTGTGATGCCGCGAAGGCTCTTTGTGTCGTCTTCATTGCCACATGGGCAGAGGATCGTCCCCGCTGCCTGATGAGATCGCATCAAGCGGACAAGATCCGCCTCCTGTGCCGCGTCGTCATCGCTGACGCCCAGCATCACCGAGTAACCTGCTGCCCGGGCCTCACGCTGAACGACATGGACGAACTCGGTGAAGAACGGGTTCGTAATATCGGGCACGACAAGTCCGATCATTGCGGAACGGCCACGCTTCAATCCGCTCGCCATGGCATTGGGTGCATAGCCGAGTTCATCGATGGCGGCCTGGACGCGCTCTTTCAACGCGGGGCTCACATAGGAGGACCCCGACAGAGTTGTCGATACCGTTGCGATTGAAACGCCGGCGCGGCGCGCCACATCCTTCATCGTCGCCATGAAGGATCGATCTCCCCGTCCTAAGTCAGTTCCACCATGTGTTGCCGTGCTTCTTGGGCTGCCGGAGGATGCCGTCACCATCCCTTGGCGGCTCGATTTCCAGGAGATAGCGCTTTTCAGGACTCATGCGCTCATACAGCTCTTTTGTGAGGTGGTCGAGCTGCAGGAGCTGCTGCGGCAAGTCCCGGCGCGTGTAGGTGAGGTGCAGCATGCGGCGTGGCTTGTCGGTTTTCTTCAGTGTTCCGGCGTGCCACATGGAGGAATTGCACACGATGACTGAGCCCGCTGGAGCTTCGACCAGGACCTCACCGGGATAAGGAGCCGACAGGTCCTTGGGTACCCGCGCTTCATCCTCTGGAGACAGGGGTGCAGGCTCCCAATCGCCAATGTTCACGTACGGAACGTTGATCGGTGCCCACTTGTGCGACCCTGGCACCACGCGCGTAGGGCCGTTGTCGGGCGTCATGTCGTCGAACATGATCATCGAATTGACCACCCACCAGTCGTCGTCGAATTTCTTGGGAACGTCGACATGCAGATCCTGCAGGCCATAGCCTTTCACCGGGTCGCGCACGTTGGCTCCGTGCACCTTGATTTCGCCCAGTAGGTAGGTTGAAGCAGCCAGGATTTCCGGTATCCACAGGCACTTGTCGAAAGCGCCGGTCTTGTTGAAGATGTTCGACAGGCGCCGCGCACCCGGTTCCACGTGAACCTCGTGGCCACCCTGATCGTTTTCCGCCGCATGGATGCGCTCGAAAGCATCGCGCATTTGCTCGCACTCTTTCTGCGTCAATGCGTTCTCGACAATGAAGAAGCCTTGGTCGTCCAGTTGCTGCTTCTGCTCAGCTGTCAAGACATCCGGGCCAACACCCAGCGTTCGAAGTGCCTGCTTCGTGTACATGCTTTGTCCTCCCTTGCCTCGGCCTCGCCGAAGCCATCGCTATCAACCCCATTAAACGTTTAGCTAAACGTTTCGTCAAGCGCTGAATTGGAACTGGACGCCGGTGACTGAATGGTGTTTAGTGCAATGCACAATGGGCTGGTCGCTCACCATCGGAACGGTAGCAGGCACCGCTGTGCGGCTGCATTTCACGTTCTTGCTGTTGCTCGCCTGGATCGGGATTGGCGGCTATCTGTCTCATGGTCCTGCGGCCGCACTGGATTTGCTGAGTTTCATCGTGCTGCTGTTCCTCTGCGTCGTGCTGCACGAGTTTGGCCACATCTTCATGGCCAAGCGCTTCGGCGTGAAGACGCCGGAGGTGATCCTTTCGCCGATCGGTGGAATAGCCAATATGGAGCGTATTCCCAAGGTTCCAGTCCAGGAGTTGCAGGTCGCCATTGCCGGTCCGCTGGTCAATGTGGTGATTGCTGCGCTTTTGATGGTCGGATTTGGCATTGGATTTGAACAACTTGGTTCCATCCAGTTCGATACTGCCAGCCTTGCCGTACGTCTCGCCTACGTCAATGTCGCCTTGGTGCTGTTCAATCTGGTTCCCGCTTTTCCCATGGATGGCGGCCGCGTATTGCGCGCCATTCTCGCGATGAACATGGACGCCGCAAAGGCAACCGACGTGGCAGCACGGATCGGGCAGGCTTTCGCATTCCTGTTTGTACTGGTGGGATTGTATTACAATCTCATGCTCATGCTGGTCGGCGTGTTCATTTACTTTGCCGCCGCTGCGGAACAGCAACAGGCTGCCTTCGTAGGCTTTGCCAAGCGGCTTCTCGTCCGCGACGCCATGGAGGCTTTGCCTGCCACATTGCCCTCGACGGCGAAGCTATCGGACGCGGTCGATGCCTTGCTGGCGGCAGCCCAGCATGAATTTCCCGTTGTAGGCCAGAAAGGGCAGGTGGTCGGCATTCTTGACCGCGACACGCTCCTGGCCGGTCTGCGAGACATGGGACCAGAAGCGGAAATTGCCACACTGATGCGTGACAGCGAACCGTTCCGCGCAAGTGAGCCGCTGGTCGCTGCGTTCGAGCGCTTGCGCGGCCGCGGACGAAAGGCCGAAGCTGTGATCGACGCCCAGGGCGCTGTCGTTGGCCTCCTCACGGTCGAAAATATTGCCGAGATGATGATGATCGAAAGTGCCAGGCCGGGATGGCATTTCAGCAAGCGTCCGGCCCAGTCTGGTTCAGACAGGCGCGCTTGAATGTCAAGTCGGTCCCCCGTATGGAACCGGACATCTTGACCAACCAGATCCAAATTGAAGCCGGGCGAATATGAAGCAGATCTTCTCCCTGTTCTTTCGCGCCGAAGGCACGAGACCATGGCTGGTGCTGGCCAGTCTTCTGCTGGCTGCGCTGTGCGAGGGCATTGGCCTGAGTTCATTGCTACCGGCAGTGACATTGATATCCAGCGGAGGTGCGGCGAATACACCGCAGGCGGGCCTTGGTGCCGCCGTGGATCGCGGTTTTGCGGCCGTAGGATTGGCGCCCACCCTGGGCAACCTCATCCTCGTCATTATAGGTGCTTTGGTGCTGAAGGCAGTGATTAGTTTCGCTGCCCTGAGTTATGCAGGCGTGACGGCGTCCCGGGTATCGGTTTTGCTGCGCAAGCGTCTGCTGAATGCCGTCTTCGGCGCGACATGGACCTTCTATTCGAGCCAGCATGCCGGCAGCTTCGCCAATGCGGTGAGCAACGATGCGACACGCGCCAGCGAGGCCTATTCGGTCGCCGCCCAATTCGTGGCGCTTGCCGTGCAGGCGGTGATCTATTCGGCCATCGCCATCTTCATGGACTGGCGTCTGGCGTTGTTGGGCTTCGTGATGGGCGCCGTCATGACCCTGTTGCTCAACTTCCTCATCAGGAGATCAAAGCGCGCCGGCTACAAGCAGACCGACCGGACCCGCCAATTGACGGTCGCGGTAGTGGACTTGCTCGCCAACATCAAGCCGCTCAAGACCATGCACCGCTATGGCCCGCTGCAAGCGTCGCTACAGGACACCATGCGGCAATTGCAGAAGAGCCTCAACACGCGGGAAATCGCACGGCAAGGCCTGTCCCAGGGGGGGGATGCCATCATGGCCGTGTCCGTCGGCTGCGTGGTGTATCTGGCTTATGTCTATCTCGAGATTCCGCTCGCCCAGCTCCTGGTCGGTGGCGTCATCTTCTTGAAGGTCGTGCAGAATGTCGCCCGCCTGCAGCGCATGTTGCAGCAGTCCGTGCAGATTGAAAGCGCCTATGGCCGCCTGATGGAGATGATCCTGTCGGCTGAGGCCAATCGCGAGGTTCGCAACGGGGCA
>CAZECZ010000003.1:3393-67431 GCA_964510815.1 uncultured Aestuariivirga sp. | reverse complement strand
ATCCTCAACGAAAAGCGCGATAACCTGCTGACCATCGAGACGACCTATGGCATCTCGGTCTTCGTGACACCGAGCGATGACCTCAAGGGGTCTCAGGCGGTAATCGAGCGCGCCACGGACCGTAACATCCCGCCGCGCAAGGTGCAGGCGGTGCCGGTGCGGATCGACTCGGCCTTCGCGGAGGATGAGGACGAAGACGTCATCGAGGAGACCGCCGAGGCTGAAGAGGCAGATGGCGACGGTGACGACACCGCCGATGGCGAGCAGTCCCGCGCTGACAAGTCCGACAAGGGTGGCGAAAAGTCCGAGGGCGGACGCAAGCGCCGCCGCCGCCGTGGCCGCCGGGGTGGCCGCAGCAAGGACGAACAGCAGGCGCAGGGCGCAACGAGCGACGACGTGCCAGGCCTCGGCGAACAGCCTGACGTTGAAATGTCCGGCGATGATGGCAGCGCAGACGCCGACGCTGAACCGGCGCCGGAAAGTCACCGCGGGTCGGAAGCAGAGGCAGCGGCTGACGCAGAACCAGCCAGCGTCGAGAGCGCTGCCGAAGATGCCAGCCCGTCATCGCCTGAGGGCGGTGAAACACGTGAGGACAAGCCGCGCCGCGGACGTTCGAGCCGGCAGCGCGACCGCAAGCCTCGCACCAAGGCCGCTGATCAGGCGGACAGTTCGAGCACCGGCGTGGCCAGCGAAGAGACAACGCCGGATGAGACTGACGGGACCAACGCCATCGAAGTGGCCAACCCTGACGTTTCCGCCGGAGAGACGCCTGCCGCACCGGAGCCATCCGCCACTGCACCGGCGGAGCCGCCGCGCCGCTGGCAGCCACCGGCCCCTACCGTTCAGGCTGAAACCGTCGAGCGCAAGACGGGATGGTGGAGCCGCAAGTAGCCTCAAACTCGCCTCATTCGCAGTCGAATGAGGCGGGTCATGCAGCTTGATATGAAGACAGGGCTGAGGCGGCTTGCCGTCATCATCATGATGATCGTTGTGGCGGCCGCCGGCGAGAGCCGGGCGGTGGCGCAATCCGCTCCGCGGTCAGCGCCGCAACTCATCCGCGACGCCGAAATCGAAGGCCTGATGCGTCTTTATACTCGACCGGTGTTCAAGGCGGCGGGCCTCAACCCGCGGTCCGTGAGTGTCTATCTGATCAACGATCCGCGCATCAACGCGTTCGTGTCGGGCGGCCAGCGCATCTTCATCCACACCGGCCTCCTCATGCAGGCCAAGACGCCGAACGAAGTGATTGGCGTTCTGGCCCACGAAACCGGCCATATCGCCGGCGGGCATCTGGCGCGTATGGGCGTGGAACTCGATCGCGCCAGCACGACCTCTATCATCGGCATGCTGGTGGGGATCGCCGCCATGGCGGGCGGTGCTGCGTCCGGCAACAGTGATGCCATGCGCGCTGGCAGCGGAGTCGTTATCGGAAGCCAGGGCTTGGCCCAGCGCAGTTTTCTCGCCTATCAGCGGTCGATGGAAGCCTCAGCCGACCAGGCTGCGCTGCGCTATCTCAATGCCACCGGCCAGTCGGCCAAAGGCATGATTACCCTGTTCGACAAGCTGGCTCATGAATCGATCGCGTCGCTGCAGAACGTCGATCCCTATGTCCTGTCCCATCCGATGCCGTTCGATCGCATTCGCAATCTCGAACTGGCGGCCAAGAAGTCACCCAATTACAACAAGCAGGATGGGCCGGCGCTGATGCTCCGCCATCAGCTGATGCAGGCGAAACTCTCAGGATTCATCGAGTCGCCGCAGCTGGTGATGCGCCGCTATCCGTCCTCCGACACCTCGCTGCCGGCCCGTTACGCGCGGGCGATCGCGCTATTCCGCCGGGGCGACATCCAGAACGCCCTGCCGGTCATCGAGAGCCTCATCAGGGACCTGCCGCAGGATCCCTATTTCTTTGAACTGAAGGGCCAAGCCTTGCTCGAAAACGGCCGGCCCGCCGAAGCGATCGCTCCGTTGCGTCAGGCTGTAAAGATGCTGCCGCGAAACGGCCTGATCCAAATCCTGATGGCGCAGGCCCTGATCGGAACTGAAAAGCCCGGCGATGCCAAGGAGGCCATCAAGCTCCTGCGCCAGGCTCAAAGGAGCGAACCCGACACACCGGCGGTATTCTCCTTCATGGCCATGGCCTACGGTCGGCTGGGCGACGTCGCCCGGGCCGAACTGGCAACCGCCGAGGCGGCCTTGCTGCGGGGCGACCGCAAACTTGCCGTCGACAAGGCCAAATCGGCCCAGTCACGGTTCAAGACGGGCAGCCCGGAATGGACCCGTGCTAACGATATTTTGACCTTCGCCTCACGCAAGTGAACGTGGACCGGCGGGAAATCTTCCGGCACAGTGCGGCAAACACAAAGGACCCCATGATGACCATACGTCTCGTTTCTGCCCTCTTCGCCCTCGCCCTCTGCCTCATGCCGGCGGCGGCCCGGGCGGATAACTTTACAGAGGAGCAGAAGAAGGAAATCGGGCAAGTCGTGCGGCAATATCTGCTCGACAATCCGGAGTTGCTGCTCGAGGTGAGCAAGGAACTGGAGAGCCGCCAGCAGGCCGAAGAGGACAAGAAGCGCGAGGCTGCCCTGGTCGCCCATGCCAAGGAACTGTTCAATTCCGGCGACGACCTGGTGGGCGGCAACCCCAAGGGCGACGTCACCATGGTCGAGTTCTTCGACTACAATTGCGGCTGGTGCAAGAAGGGCCTGCCCGAGGTGCTGAGCCTGCTCGACGGCGACAAGAACCTGCGGCTGGTGATGAAGGAATTCCCGATCTTCGGCGGTGATTCAGACTATGCCGCCGTGGCCGCTCTGGCCTCCAAGCAGCAGGGCAAGTACTGGGATTTCCACGTGGCGATGCTGAGCCATGAAGGCAAGCTCACCGCGGCGAACGTGGACGAGATCGCCGCCGACGTGGGGCTCGATCTGGCGAAGCTGAAGGCCGACATGAAGTCGCCGGAGATCGCCAAGATCCTGAGGCGCAACCACCAGCTGGCCCAGGCGCTCGCCATCACCGGGACTCCGGCCTTCATCATCGACAAGACGGTGGTGCCCGGCTACCTGCCCAAGGATGGACTGGTCGCCGCCATCAACGAGGTGCGCGACAGCGGCGGCTGCCAGCTGTGCTGAGCGGCGCCTAAAGCTTTCCACTGGGTGGCAGACCGCTTATAACCGGCTGTCCAGAGGGGAGTCGCCTTGAAACCATGAAGCCGATCTATGTCCTGAACGGCCCCAATCTCAACATGCTGGGCCTGCGCGAGCCTGCGGTCTATGGCGCCGACACGCTGAAGGACGTGGAGAGACGCTGCCATGCCCATGCCAAGGCGCTGGGCATGAGTGTGGAGTTCCGCCAGACCAACATCGAGGGGGAACTCGTCGGCTGGATTCACGAGTCACGCGACAGGGCCAGCGGCATTGCCATCAACGCCGGGGCCTATACCCATACCTCGATTGCCCTGCACGATGCACTCAAGGCGGCCGAGTTGCCGGCCGTGGAGCTGCATCTGTCGAATATCCACAAGCGCGAGGCGTTCCGCCATCACAGCTATCTGGCGCCGGCCGTCAACGGCATCATCGCCGGCTTCGGCGTCAACAGTTATGAACTTGCCATTTCGGCGCTTCACACCATCATCTCATCACACAAGAAGGGTTGAGCGAATGCCCCAGACCAAAAAGCCCAACACCGCCAAGTCCTCCAGCGATCCCGATATCGCGCTGATTGCAAGCCTGGCCGAGATACTCAACAGTGCCGGACTGACGGAGATCGAAATCGAGCGCAAGGACGCCAAATTCCGCGTCTCAAAGAGTGTCACGACGGTGGCTGCGGTGGCCGCACCAGCAGTTGCGCCCGCGCCGCAGCCTGCGGCCCACGCCGCCCCGGCGGCCGATCACGGCGCGGCCCACAAGCCTGCCGCTGCTGGCGGGGATCATCCGGGCACCGTCAAGTCGCCAATGGTGGGCACTGTCTACCGGGCGTCGTCGCCGGGCGCCGCCGCCTTCATCGAGATCGGCTCCACCGTCAAGGAAGGCCAGACCCTGCTCATCATCGAGGCGATGAAGACCATGAACCAGATCCACGCGCCGCGTGGCGGCAAGGTGACCCACATCTTTGTCGACAACGGTCAGCCGGTCGAATTCGGTGAACCGCTGGTGGTGATCGAATAGCCATGTTCGACAAGATCCTCATCGCCAACCGCGGCGAAATCGCCCTCCGGGTGCTGCGTGCCTGCCGCGAGTTGGGCATCCAGACCGTGGCCGTGCATTCGACCGCCGATGCCGAGGCCATGCATGTGCGCCTGGCCGACGAGAGCGTGTGCATCGGGCCGCCGCCGGCGCGCGACAGCTATCTGAACATGCCGGCCATCGTGTCGGCCTGCGAGATCACCGGCGCCGAGGCCGTGCATCCGGGCTACGGCTTCCTGTCGGAGAACGCCAGGTTTGCCGACATTCTGACCGAGCACGGCATCAAGTTCATCGGTCCCACGGCGGACCATATCCGCATCATGGGCGACAAGATCACGGCCAAGCTCACGGCCAAGGAATTGGGCATTCCAGTGGTTCCGGGCTCCGAAGGCGGCGTGTCCGATGTGGTGGAGGCCAGGCGGATCGCCAAGGACATCGGCTATCCCGTCATCATCAAGGCAACGGCTGGCGGCGGCGGACGCGGCATGAAGGTGGCGCGCAGCGAAGCCGACCTCGAGCTTGCCATGGACACGGCACAGAGCGAGGCCAAGGCCGCCTTCGGCAATGGCGACGTCTACATCGAGAAATATCTCGAGAAGCCGCGCCACATCGAGATCCAGGTGCTGGGCGACGGCAAGGGCCGCGCGGTGCATCTTGGCGAACGCGATTGCTCGTTGCAGCGGCGTCACCAGAAGATCTGGGAGGAAGCGCACTCCCCTGCCCTCAATGCGCACCAGCGCGAGGAAATCGGCGGGCGCGTGGCCGCCGCCATGCAGAAGCTCGCCTATGAGGGCGTCGGCACCATCGAGTTCCTCTACGAGAACGGCGAGTTCTATTTCATCGAAATGAACACGCGCCTGCAGGTGGAGCATCCGGTGACGGAGGCGATCACCGGTCTCGACCTGGTGCAGGAGCAGATCCGCGTCGCCAGTGGTGCCGATTTGTCCTACACGCAGGATGACATCAGCTTTCAGGGCCACGCCATCGAGTGCCGCATCAATGCGGAAAACCCCTCGACCTTCGCGCCGTCGCCGGGCCGGGTGGACGCGGTGCATTTTCCCGGCGGGCTTGGCTGCCGCGTCGACTCGGCGCTTTATGCGGGCTACCGCATCCCGCCTTACTACGACAGCCTGATCGGCAAATTGATCGTCTCCGGCAAATCGCGCACCGAATGCATGATGCGGCTTCGGCGGGCGCTCAGCGAGTTCGTGATCGAGGGCATCGAAACCACCATTCCGCTGTTCCAACAATTGCTTGCGGAACCCGACATCATCGACGGGCACTACGACATCCACTGGCTGGAGCAGTTTCTCGCCCGCCAGATGTGATGAGCACGATCACGCCCCATATCCTGTTGCGCGCCTATTCGGCGGGCATCTTTCCTATGGCGGAGAGTGCGGAAGACAATGCACTTTACTGGGTGGAACCGGAAGAACGTGGCGTCATTCCGCTGGACGGCTTGCGGATTTCGCAGTCGCTTCGCAAGCGGGTGCGGCGGCAATCGTTCGACGTGCGCATCGACAGCGACTTCGACAGCGTGATCCGCGCCTGCGCCGAGCGGACCCGGGACCGGCCTTCGACGTGGATCAACAACCGCATCCTGTCGCTCTACTCGCAGCTTCACCGCATGGGGTGCTGCCACAGTGTCGAGTGCTGGAACGGCGATACGCTGGTTGGCGGGCTCTATGGGGTGCGGATCGGTGCGGTATTCTTCGGCGAGAGCATGTTTTCGCGCGCGACCGACGCCAGCAAGGTGGCGCTGGTCCATCTGGTGGCACGCCTCAATGCCGGCGGCTTCAAGCTGCTGGATGCCCAGTTCGTCAATCCGCACCTGGAACGCATGGGGGCGGTCTCGCTGCCGAAGACGGAGTATCATAAGGTGATGGAGCCGCTGCTTGGCATTGACGGCGACTTCTTCGCCTTTGGCAGCGACCGCGACCCGGAGGCGGTGTTGAAACTGGCGCTGGCGGGCCCTCTCGGCTGAAGCGGCATCTCGTAACGCTCCGCTGTCTTGCTTTCCCATACATTTGGTATAACTTTGTCGTGGGGCCGGTCAAACAGGGACGCCGCTGGTAAAGCGGCGAATTTATTGTGGCGGCTACTTACAACAGCTACACGACGGGCGGCAGCAATGTGGACTGGCTGGCGGGCCCATGGGTGGTGGACATCACCATCAACCTGATCGGCACCCTTGCCAGGGTCACCAATGCCGATGGGTCGTGGACGGTGTTCCACGGCGACCTCGGCGGCTTCACCTACAACAGCTCTGGTGGCGTCGACGGCACCATCCGGTGGATCACGCATACGACGTCCAGCGACCTGGGCTTCATCGGTGCCACCGAACTCGAAGCCGTGGGCGGGGTGGGCGAACACCTCAACATCGAATTTTCCTCCTGGCTCAGCGGCGGATCGACCCTCTACGACCTGGTTTTCAACCGCACCGGCCTCGTCCTCAACGGCGATGCGGGCGACAACCTGCTGGGCGGCGGGATCTATTCAGATGTCTTCAACGGGGGCGCCGGCAACGACACCGTTTCCTATCAGCGTTCCGCCTTTTCCGTCGGTGCCGACCTTGCCGGCACCACCTTGGGGTTCGGCGCCGGTTTTGGCGACACCTTCAATTCCATCGAGAACCTGCGCGGCTCCAACTCGATCTTCGGCGACACGCTGTTTGGAAACGACAGCGCCAATCGGATTGACGGCCTCATCGGCAACGACAACCTGTTCGGCCGCGGCGGCAATGACACCCTCAATGGTGGCAGCGGCGACGATTCGCTGGCAGGCGGCGCCGGCAACGACACGCTGAACGGCGGCGACGGTACCGATGAAATCAGTTTCGCCGACTCGTCCACCAGCCTCTATTTCCAGCTTTCCAACACCGGCAACGGCACATTCAACGGCCCGCTCAGCCTTGGCGCCGACACATATACCAGCATCGAGAACGTGCGCGGCACCCAGGGCAACGACACGCTCTGGGGCAATGACAGCGCAAACGTACTCTATGGCGAAGGGGGCTCCGACGATCTGTTTGGCAAGCTGGGCAACGACACGCTGTTCGGCGGCGCCGGCGACGACACGCTCTATGGCCTCGAAGGCGACGACACGCTGCACGGCGAGACCGGCATCGACACGCTGGACTTCACGGTGGGGCCGATGTCTTCCGTCACCGTCATCATGGATGAGACCGGGCACGGCACGGCGACCATGGAGTATTACGGCACCGACACCTTCGACGGCATGGAGAACGTGCTGGGCACCAACGGCAACGACACGATCATCGTCGGCAACGACGCCAATCTGCTCCAGGGCAATGGCGGCAACGACCGCATCGAGGGCGGCGGCGGTAACGACACGGTCGAAGGCGGCGACGGGAACGACAGGCTCTATGGCGACGCGAACTGGGGCGTGCAGGGCGGCAGCGCCTATCTGGGCGACGACGTCGTGCTTGGCGGCCGGGGCGACGACGTGCTGGTGGGCGGCCTGGGCAACGACTGGCTGGAGGGCGGACAAGGGATCGACCAGATCACCTATGCCGACCTGATCGACGACTATGGCAATGGCGAATACTATATCGTCGCCGATCTGTCGGCGGGCCGGGTCGACAAGTTCTTTTTCGACTATTACGAGGGACAGCCGTTCAGCTACGGCACGGACACCATCGTCGGCGTCGAATCCTACGAGCAGTTCTATGGCACCAGTGGAGGAGATTCCCTCACTGACAGCACGGCAACGGACCTCATGCACGGCGGTGCGGGGGACGACAGTTTTCATCCGATTGCCGACGATGCGAGAGACTGGGGCTACGGCGAAGGCGGACATGACACGGTCGTCTATGACCATGCGACATCCGGCATCACGCTTTCGATCTATGGCGTTGGCTTGGGCGAGTCGTCCGGTGGGGGCCTCGGCATCTACGACTACAGTGGCGTGGAAGCGGTCATTCTCACCGACTTCGCCGACGTCGTGAGGGCGGGACAAGGTGTTCTCACCGGCGACGACGGCATCTATGGACTGGAAGGCAACGACAGCATCGAAGGCGGCAGCGGTGCCGACCACATGGAAGGCGGCGGCGGCAAGGATACGCTCAGCTACGTGACGTCGACGGCTGGCGTCAGGATCAATCTCGCCAGTGGAGCGGCCTCAGGTGGCCATGCCGACGGCGACACCTTCAACGGCTTCGAGAATTTCCTCGGCTCGCGCTTCGGTGATAGTGTCGTGGGGTCACGGGGCCGCAATGTGCTGACCGGTGGCGATGGCGGCGACCGTCTGCGGGGCGGCGCAGGCAGCGACATCTTCGCCTACACCGCGACGACGGATTCCGATCCCGGGGTGACTGCCGGCACGGACTTCATCATCGACTTCAGCCGGGCGGACGGCGACCGGATCGACCTTCGCAAGATCGACGCCATCGCCGCGACGGTCGCCGACAACAAGTTCTCGTTCATTGGCGGGGCGGACTTCACGGCCGCCGGCCAATTGCGCTTCTATGAACTCGGCGGCAATACGATTGTGGAAGCCAATGTGGATACGTCCCTGCAGGCCGACATGAGCATCCAACTCAAGGGCATCATCCCGCTCGGCCTGGGGGACTTCATCCTGTAGACGCGATCCTTGCGGACTGTCCTCAGTCTTGCGGCGGGTCGTCGTCGCCGGTATCGTCCTGCTGGTCGCCAATGTCGGGCGTGGTTTCAACCACCGGCGGCGGCGCATTGGGATCACGGCAACCGGTGAGCCAGACGTCGTAGATGGCGTGCTCGACGCCGCTCAGCCCCGGGCTTTCTGCGAACATCCAGCCTGAGAACAGATTGCGGCGGCTGTTGTCCGACATCACTTCGTCGACCTCGACGAAGGTGGTGGTCTTGGGCGTCTCGGTGACCGGGCGCGAATAGCATACCTCCGGCCTGACGATCAGGCCGCCGAAGCGGCGCTCCTCGCCGATGGGCACTTCGAAGGTGGTGGTGATGCCGGTGATCTTGTCGAGGCCGTTGAACACGGCGATCGGGTTGGCGATCCGTTCGGCGGCGGCGGGTGCTGCAAGCGCCATGACGAGGGCGGTGGACAGGAGGAAACGGGTCAAGGCTTCACGGCCTCGACCCTGAGCCGCACATAATCGGCCGTCCAGTTGCCGTGCCCATCGCAGAGCGCCGGCCGGAGCAGTTCGACGGTCTCTTCCAGCGCTGATTCCGCCTCGTTTTCAAACTGTTGAAAGAAAGGCTTGCGAAACAGATTCAGCCACTCTGCCATGCCGGTCTTGAGCGGTGTGGGGCGCGGGAACAGGCCAATGCGGCGCACCGTGAAGCCCTCTTGCTCCAGCATTGCCTGATAGATGGCTGGCGCCGGGAAGAACCACGGCATGGCGAGGGACAGGTCGCCACCCCGGCGCTGGCCGACAGCCCGCATGGCGGTGACAATGGCCGCCACATTGCCATGGCCACCGAATTCAGCCACGAACCGCCCGTGCGGCCTCAGCGCCCGGGCCACACCGGAGATCACGCGCTCGGGATTCGTCATCCAGTGGAGTGCCGCATTGGAAAATACGGCATCGAACTCGCCGTCGAAGGACAGATCCTCGCCATCCATGAGGCGGACGTCGAGGCCCTGCGACGCCGCGGCATCGACGAAGTCCTCGCTGGAATCGACGCCGACAGCTTCCGCACCCGCTTCGGCGAGCTTTCGCGTCAGGACGCCGTCGCCGCAACCGAGATCGAGGATGCATTCACCGGCTTGCGGATTGAGCCAGGCCAGCACACCGCCCGCGAGGTCGGAGACAAAACGGGCGTGGGTGTCGTAGGTGCCGGCGGACCAGGTCTGCCTGGAGGCGCCGGTTTCGCCGGCGGCGATCTCCGGCGCGCTCACTGGTCCTGGGTCTCCGGCGGCGTATCACCGCTCTTGGTGCCGCCGCGATCGAACATGGCCTGGCTGATCAGGGACCAGATGTCGACGGCGCCCTGGGTGTTGGAAATAGCATCGCCGCTCGCCAGAAGCGTGTCGCTGCCTCCCTGCTCCAGCGAAATGAACTTGGAACCGAGCAAGCCTTCGGCGGTGACCTTGGCCGTGGCGTCGTCGGTCAGCTTCAGCGCATTGTCGAGCGCCAGCGTCACATGGGCCGTGTAGTTTTCGGCGTTGAGTGCAAAACCGGTGACGGTGCCGACCTTGACGCCCGCCATGCGGACGTCGGTGCCGACGTTGATGCCCTCTGCGTTGTCGAACTCGGCCGACAGCGAATAGCCGTTGGTGGTGTTGCCCTGGCCAGACGTATTGTAGGCAAATAGGAAAAAGCCCGCGGCGATGGCCACCACGGCGGTGCCAATCAGGGTTTCCACTGTCGAGTTGTTCATGCCGGGTTCTCCGCTTCCACGATCAGGGCTTAGGGACCGACCTGCGCGAAAATATGGCGGGGCCTATTCGGGCTGCCAGGCCTGATAGTCCGGCTGCGGCTTGGCCGGCCCGGACGGGCTCAGCAAGCTGCCAGCCGGGCGGTAGGCGCCAGCCGTTCCGGTCAGATTGGGTTTGTGAGGCTTCTGCCATTCACGCGGCTTGACGTCGTCCTTGGACGGCGGCGTATCGACCCGGTGATGCATCCAGCCGTGCCAGCCGGGCGGCACGGAAGACGCTTCGGAATAGCCGTTGTAGATCACCCAGCGGTGTTCCGGGATCGAATCGGGGATCGCCGACTTGGCGCGATAGTAGCGGTTGCCGAACTCGTCGGTGCCGACGAATTCACCCTTGCGCCACACGGCGAAGCGGGTGTTGAGCGTCTGGCCGTTCCACCAGGTGAAAAGCTGCTTCAGAAACAACATGAATCGATCCGATCGGATACCCTTAAATCGCGGCGGAATATGGCGGAATGAGTGCCGCGCGTCCAGTGCCGATTTGGCCGGCGGCCCGGCTATGGGCCTGAAAAGACGAGATCGACGGTGGTGCCCCGGTTGTCGCGGCGGGCCAACTGCGTCAGGCCGGCCGTGGATTCCAGACGGGTGCGGACGTCGTCCATTTCTGCCGGGACGGCCGCCACCAGGGTTGGGAGGGCGTAGAGATTGAACCGCGACCGGCGGGTCTCGCGGGTCAGGCTCAGGAGATAGACCTGCGCATGGCGGGTTCCGTCACTGGCGGCGAGGCCAGACTTGTAGACCCGCAACACCTCGCGCAAGCCATCTGTCCCGGCAACTGGCCGTATCAAGGTGAGTTTGGCCATCAGACCTTCGTGCAATGCGGGACGCGGCGGCAGCTCATCGAGCGTGGCGTGAGGATTGAGGTAGGGAATGCTGGCGGTCCAGGTCCACCGCGGTGTCGCCGTCCAGCCATGGCTGGTGAAAGCGGCGGAGAGCTGATCGAGACTGCCGCCGTATTGTACAATGAAGGCTTCCTCGGGTTTGCCCGCCAGATCGATGCGGCGCGGTGGCAGACGCTTCCATTCCTTGTCCACCCAGTTGGTCAGTGTCACCTGCTCTTCCGTTTCCGGTGCGGCATACATCTGCTCGGCCGTCGCGTAGCCCGACTGCACATGCAGCCAGCCGGCGATGATGAAGATGATGAAGGAGGCGCCGAACAGACCCAGCGGGCGGATGCGGCGCGGCGGCACGGCTTCGATCGCCACGCCGAAGGCGGCTGCGATGATGGTGCCGAAGAGCAGTCCCGCCAGCACGTCCGACATCCAATGGGCGCCGAGGTAGATGCGGGAATAGGCAATGGCCGTGATGATGATGCCGCAGACGGCATAGACGACGGCCCTGCCCCAGCGGCCCATCGAGTGGCTGACCAGCACCGCCAGCACCCCGAAGATGACGGCCGCCATGGTCGCGTGGCCGGAAGGAAAGCTGAAGAATTCGGCACCGTCGTAAGGCAGTTCCATGGGGCGGGGCCGCTGGATGCCATATTTCATGATGGGCACGAACAGCTTGCCCGCGACCATGGCGATGGTTGCGGCCACGGCAGCGCGGTAGGATTTGCGCCAGACCAGCCACAGGACAATGGTGACGGCCAGGACGGTCATGACGAGGCCATCGCCCAGCATGGTGAGGGCGATCATGATCCCGTCGGCCGGGGCGTTCCGCATCTCCTTCATGAGATTGTAGACGGAGAGATCGATATTGCTGACGGCGTCGCCGGAGACCAGGCGCACCAGCAAGGCCAGGCTGGCGATGAAGGCGGTGACGACCACGGCCGCAAACAGCACGATCAGCACCGAGCGCGGGTTGCCGGGCGATATGGCACGGGCAAATCGGCGCCAGGCGCGGCCTTGCCTGCCCCTCGCCCAGGTCGAAATCCGCTCCAGCAGGTGGTTGAGATAGGGCGAGAGCCCAGTGGCGATGAGGCGGATCACATAGCCTGCCACCGCGATGATCACCAGCAGGACCAGCAGCACGACCACCAGGCGGCCTGAGAGTTCGCCGGCGATCGCCAGCCCCTGCCCGACCAGGATGCCCGGCAGGATGTGGGCAAGGGTCCAGAAGATGCCGGATGTGACGTTCACGATGATGAAGAACATCTGGCTCATGCCGAACATGCCGACGATGCCCGGCACCACCGCCTTCACGCCGGGCACGAAGCGCCCGATGGCAATCGACTTGCCCCCATGTTCGCGCACGAAATCTTCGCCGCGCGCCACCAACTGGGGATAGCGGTTGAGCGGCCACATGGTCTTCAGCCTGGTGCCGAACAGGCGGCCAGCCCAGTAAGACACCTGGTCGCCGGCGATGGCGCCTGCGGCGGTGGCCACGACGACGGGCCAGAATCCCAGATGGCCCGTTCCCACCAGGATGCCGGCGCCCACCAGCACCGCCGTCGACGGCACAAACAGGCCGATGATCAGGAGTGCCTCTCCAAAGGCGATAAGGAAGATAATGGCGATGGCCCAACCCGGATTGGCGGAGAAGTAATCCAGATAGGGCTGTATGTAATCCATCACGGCGGGGTGGTTCCTAGAGGATCCGGTCCATGGGAAGGAAATCGTCCTGGAGCGATTGAGGTGGGCCGGAATTTTGCACGCGTTGAAACTACGTTTGGATTAACGCTTGCTCTCGGGCTTGTCACTCGCTGGTGGACAGCGATGGCGCGGCAGCGGGATCTGCTCGTAGGGATTTTCCCTCACCATCTCGGCCGTTACCGGACAATCCGGCGAAGGCAGCGGCTGGGCCTCAGGCACGGCCATCCGCAACATTTCGTCATAGGGATTACGACTCGGTCCGTCCTCGTGTCCTTCCCAGTTCATGGCGAGGGCCGGCGTGTAGATGAACATGAGGATCAGGACGCATCGTCGCAGCATGGGCCCATTCTTGAATCGCGATCACGGCAATTGCGGGGCCACGGTTTGCAATCGCGCATCTGGCGGTGAGTCGGCGCCCGATTCTCTGGCGAACCACCATCTATAGTTGAGATTCGCCGCACCGCTCCGCCGTTTGGATGAGCGTATTAACCTTTCGTTAACCGATCGGATGGGCACTGCACCGGCCCCGCCGCCGCCTTTGCAACCGCCCAACGGCTCCGCCATCGATCGCCCTGCCTGTGCATAGCGATGATAAACCCAAGCAGCACTTGAGCTTGGTCCGAGAATCGGGTGGACTGCAGCTTATCCACAGGGCGTGTCAAGCTGTGGACACAAGATGTTGTGGTAGGGTTTCGTTAACACACTAGTCATTGACGGCGCCGGTCACGACGTACTATCTTGAAAACAAGGCTGAGGGGTGGAGATCAGGCAAGGGGTTGCCTCTCTCCGACGAGTTGGAACTCAAAATCAGAAGCCGTCTTTCACCCGGACCGTCGTCCGGGAAACAGGGTTTGTGCCGTCGAACGCGGGTGGACGAAGCACCGCGGGTGAGCATTTTGCGTGCCCGCGGCAACGATAGGACAGAGGGACAATAAAAGATGCGCATTGAACGCCGTTACACCAAGGCCGGACAGGACGCCTATGCGGAGATCGACTTCCGCAAGGCCGTCAGCGAGATCAAGAATCCGGACGGCTCCGTGGTGTTCAGGCTTGAGGATATCGAGGTGCCGGCGGCGTGGAGCCAGGTGGCAACGGACATTCTCGCCCAGAAGTATTTCCGCAAGGCTGGCGTGCCGGTGGCGCTGAAGCGCGTCGAAGAGGAAACTGTCCCCTCCTGGCTGTGGCGCTCGGCCGCCGACGAGGAGGCCCTTGCCGACACGCCCGCGAAGGAGCGCACGACGGGCGAGCGCAATTCGAAGCAGGTGTTCAACCGGCTGGCCGGGACCTGGACCTATTGGGGCTGGAAGGGCAAGTACTTCGACAGCGAGGAGGACGCCCGCGCCTTCTATGACGAGATGTGCTTCATGCTGGCGACGCAGAAATGCGCGCCCAACTCGCCGCAGTGGTTCAACACCGGCCTGCACTGGGCCTATGGCATCGATGGCCCCGGCCAAGGTCACTATTATGTCGACTTCGAAACGGGCAAGCTGACCAAGTCCAAGTCGGCCTATGAGCATCCGCAGCCGCATGCCTGTTTCATTCAGTCGGTGGGCGACGACCTCGTCAACGAGGGCGGCATCATGGACCTGTGGGTGCGCGAGGCACGTCTATTCAAATATGGCTCCGGCACCGGCTCCAACTTCTCGCATGTGCGCGGCGAGAACGAGAAGCTCGCCGGCGGCGGCAAGTCTTCAGGCCTGATGAGCTTCCTCAAGATCGGCGATCGCGCTGCGGGCGCCATCAAGTCCGGCGGCACCACGCGCCGCGCGGCCAAGATGGTGATCGTCGACGTCGATCACCCCGATGTCGAGGACTTCATCGAGTGGAAGGTGAAGGAAGAGCAGAAGGTGGCCGCCCTCGTCACCGGCTCCAAGACCGTGAAGAGGCACCTGCAGGCCGTCATGAAGGCCTGCGTGAACTGCCAGGGTCCCGGCAACGACTGCTTCGAGATCGAGAAGAACCCGGCGCTGAAGCGTGCGGTGAAGGATGCCCGCAAGGCGCTGGTGTCCGACAATTACATCAAGCGTGTCATCCAGTTTGCCAAGCAGGGGTACAACGAGCTCGACTTCGATACCTATGACACCGACTGGGATGGCGAAGCCTATCGTACCGTCGCAGGGCAGAACTCCAACAATTCGGTGCGCGTCACCGACGAATTCCTGCGCGCGGTCGAAACCGATGGCGACTGGAGGCTCACCTCGCGCGTCAGCGGCAAGGTGACAAGGACGATCAAGGCGTCCACGCTGTGGGACAAGATCGGATATGCGGCCTGGGCGTCGGCCGATCCGGGCATCCAGTATCACACCACCATCAACGACTGGCACACCTGCCCGGCGTCCGGCGAGATCCGCGCCTCCAATCCCTGTTCAGAGTACATGTTCCTCGATGACACGGCCTGCAACCTGGCGTCGCTGAACCTGCTGCAGTTCCGCAACGATGAGACGGGCAAGTTCGAGATCGAATCCTTCGAACATGCGGTACGCCTGTGGACCATCGTGCTCGAAGTCTCGGTGCTGATGGCGCAATTCCCGTCCAAGGAGATCGCGCGGCTGTCCTACGAGTATCGCACGCTGGGTCTCGGCTTCGCCAACATCGGCGGGCTTCTGATGACGGCCGGCATTCCCTATGACAGCCACGAGGGCCGCGCCATCTGCGGCGCCATCTCGGCGATCATGACTGGCATTGCCTATGCGACCTCGGCCGAAATGTCGCGCGAGCTCGGCCCCTTCCCCGGCTTTGCCAAGAATCGCGAACACATGCTGCGCGTGATGCGCAACCATCGCCGCGCGGCTTACGGCGCCGCCGTGGGCTATGAGGCGCTGCGCACCGCCCCGGTCGCCCTCGACGACAGCGATCTCGAGGACAAGGAGCTCGCCGCCGCCGCGCGCAAGGCCTGGGACCTCGCCGTATCGCTTGGCGAAGCGCATGGCTACCGCAATGCGCAATCGACCGTGATCGCGCCGACCGGCACGATCGGCCTCGTCATGGATTGCGATACCACCGGCATCGAACCCGACTTCGCGCTGGTGAAGTTCAAGAAGCTGGCGGGTGGCGGCTACTTCAAGATCATCAACCAGGCGGTGCCGGAAGCGTTGCGGACGCTCGGCTACACGCAGGAGCAGATCGAAGCGATCATCGCCTATGCGGTGGGCCACGGCACGCTGGCCGATGCCCCTGCCCTCAACCATGCGGCACTCAAGGCCAAGGGTTTCGGCGAGGCACAGATCGACAAGATCGAGGCGGGCCTCGCCTCGGCCTTCGATATCAAGTTCGTGTTCAACAAGTGGACACTGGGCGAGGATTTCTGCCGCCACACGCTGGGCATCTCGGACGAGCAGCTCAACGACTATGGCTTCGACCTCCTGTCACACCTGGGCTTCGCCAAGGCCGACATCGAGAAGGCCAACATCCACGTCTGCGGTGCCATGACGCTGGAAGGCGCTCCCGGCCTCAAGACGGAACACCTGCCCGTCTTCGACTGCGCCAACCCCTGCGGACGGCTGGGCAAGCGCTACCTGTCGGTGGAAAGCCACATCCGCATGATGGCGGCGAGCCAGCCGTTCATCTCGGGCGCCATTTCCAAGACCATCAACATGCCGAACGAGGCCTCGGTCGAGGACTGCACCAAGGCTTACATGCTGTCCTGGAAGCTGGCGCTGAAGGCCAACGCGCTCTACCGCGACGGCTCGAAGCTGTCGCAGCCGCTGTCGGCCCAGCTCATCGCCGATGATGAGGAGGATGCCGACGAGCTGGTGGAGACGGTGGTTGCCAAGCCGGCTGCGGCGCGGGTCGAAACCATCGTCGAGAAGATCGTCGAGCGCGTCATCGAGCGCGAGAAGCTGCCGCATCGCCGCAAGGGCTATACCCAGAAGGCGGTGGTGGGCGGACACAAGGTCTATCTGCGCACCGGTGAATATGATGACGGGCGCCTCGGCGAGATCTTCATCGACATGCACAAGGAAGGTGCGGCACTGCGCGCGATGATGAACAACTTCGCCATCGCCGTCTCGGTGGGCCTGCAATATGGCGTGCCGCTCGACGAGTATGTGGACGCGTTCACCTTCACCAAGTTCGAGCCCGCCGGCATGGTGCAGGGCAACGACTCGATCAAGAATGCGACGTCGATCCTCGACTACGTGTTCCGCGAGCTGGCCGTCTCTTACCTGGATCGTGGCGACCTCGCCCATGTTGAGGCCTCCGAGATGGGCTTCGACGCGCTGGGCAAGGGTGTCAGTGAAGATGACCGGCCACATGTTCCGGCGGCCCGTGTGTTGTCATCGGGCTTCGTGCGCAAGCCGAACCTTGCCAAGTCGAACGTGGTGGTGATGGCGCCGGCGGCCCTTCCCGCACCGGCGTCGACCACCGCGGAGACCTCGCCGGTGAAGGCCTTGCAGATGCGCGCCGAGACGATCGGCTCTCTGGCGCTGATCGATGCGCCGAAGACCGAGACCCATGTGCATCACGAACTGCACGTGCATGTCGATGCGGCTTCCAAGACCAAGGCGGAGCGGCGCGCTGAAGCCCGCATGAAGGGCTATGAAGGCGACAGCTGTTCGGAGTGCGGCAACTTCACGATGGTGCGCAACGGCACCTGCCTCAAGTGCGATACCTGCGGCTCGACGAGCGGGTGTTCGTGAGACGAAAGACAGGCTAGCTAGGGTTCAACAATGGCCGGGTTTCGACCCGGCCATTGCCTTTCAAGAGATGTTCGCAGCATTGCGGAGCGCGAATCTTTTCCACAATTGCATTGTTGCAACAGTATTGAGGCTTGACTTTCCGGGCTTGGGAAACAGCCCCAAAAACGCTCCTCGTCCGTACACGGACATCTGCCGAAAACCCTAGGTTTTTAAGTCTTTTTGCGAAACCGGAGATCATTCCATCCGCACACGGACGGTTTTACGCTGGAACAGGCCATTTACCGATTGTTAGCGGGATTTCAACAACATACCATATGTTGACGGCATATTGCCGAATCACACAAGCGGGTGCACTAAACAAATCAATGACGGACAGATGCGCGTAACACATGCCAGCCTTGCCGTCGGAGTGAGTCTTTAAACCTGCGTTGTGGGGCACTACCAACACTCTAGGAGAGACAGCAATGGCTGCGAAGAAAGCTGCAAAGAAGCCTGCAAAGAAAGCCGCCAAGAAGGCCGCCAAGAAGCCGGCTGCAAAGAAGGCCGCCAAGAAGCCGGCTGCGAAGAAGGCTGCCGCAAAGAAGCCAGCCGCGAAGAAGGCTGCCGCAAAGAAGCCGGCTGCAAAGAAGGCCGCGAAGAAGGCTGCGAAGAAGCCTGCCAAGAAGGTCGCAAAGAAGATCTGATCTTCGGCGCTTGAACTGCTGGACTGGACCCCGGATGGCCATGCCTCCGGGGTCAGTTCATTTGAACGTCTACCCGTTTCACTCGCGACAATGCAAAAAGGGCCGTCCTATGGGCGGCCCTTGCATCATCAAGATCAGCTTGCGGTCACTGGTAGACGTAGACCCGTGCGCCAATCTTCACGCGGTCATAGAGGTCGATCACGTCTGTGTTCATCATGCGGATGCAGCCCGATGACACTGCACCACCAATCGATGCCGCATTGTTGGTGCCGTGAATGCGGTACATGGTGCCGCCGATATACATGGCGCGGGCGCCCAGCGGATTGTCTGGTCCGCCTTCCATCACGTCCGGCAACATGTGACCCTTGGCCGCCTCGCGTTCGATCATCACCTGCGGCGGACGCCATGTCGGCCATTCGGCCTTGTTGACGATCTTGGAATTGCCGGACCACTGGAAGCCTTCACGGCCGACACCGACCTTGTAGCGGCGGGCCTGTCCTTTTCCCGTCACCAGATAGAGAGAACGCTCGGGCGTGTTCACGACGATCGAGCCGATCGCATATTTGCTGGCCAGCTTCCACGACACGGCCTCAGCCGTGGCATAATCCGCGATGGCACCCTTGCTGGTGGTGACGGTCCTCACCTTCGTCGTGCGGCGCCCGAAGAGGCAATCGAGCAGGTCGCCGCAGCTCCGCTTGCTCGCGGCCTTCCTCTTCTCTTCTGCCTTCTTGCGGGCCAGAAGCTTCTTTTTGGCCTCCAGCTTGCGTGCTGCTTCGGCCTTCTTCTTCTTGAGCAGGAGCAATTCCTGCTCCGTCGGCTTGGATGCCGCATACGCCGCCTGCGGTGGCGCCAGCGCAATGGCCCCGGCAACGGCAACAAGCATCAAAACTTTCCGCATCATGTCCCTTCCCATCCTTCGGAGGCCGGGACCCTAGCCATTTCGCATCGAGTCAGCAACGGATTCTCCGTTCATTGCCCATTCACCTTTCGGTGCCCTATAAGGAGCGTTCGTCCACAACCGCACCCCTCAAAAGGACCACCCCCATGCGACTGTCCCACAAATTCCTTATCATTCTTTGCCTTTCGGGCACGGCGCTGAGCCTGCCGGCCTCGGCGCAGGATGTTCCGCCCGCCGTCGCCGCTCTGCTCGACAACATCGAACGGCAGACCAGCATCAAGCCGACCTATGAATCCATCGATACCGACGGCTCGGGGACGGTCACGATCAGCAAGCTGGCCCTCAATAAGCCGTCGAACGATAAGGAACCGTCCGTGACCATGCGGGTCGACGAGGCGGTGTTCGCCAACATCTCGGACAAGGGTAATGGCCTGTTTGAAATCGGCAGCGCCGATTTCACCAACATCAACGGCGACGTGAGCGGCCCAGACGTCGCTGTGACCTTCTCGGTGCCGACCATGAATGCCGAGGGCTGGTACATCAAGGCGGCGGACGACAACGCTTCGCCCCAGGAGAAGCTCCGCGCCAGCATGAACATCGCCCGCAAGATCGCTTCCGGCGCCATGACCGTGGCGATGATGGGACAGTCCGTGACGGTCGACAGCTATGAGCAGACCTGGGATGGCGATCCGGCCACCGGCGCCGGGTCGTTCAGCATGAAGGTCAGCAACATTGCCGTGCCCGAGACCGCACTCGCTGCCCTCGATCAGTCCGGCATGCTGAAGCAGCTGGGATATTCCGGGCTCAACATCGACCTGGCCAGCAAGGGCCGCCTGGATGTGACGAACGACAATTACGGTGGTGACATGACCTTCAGCGTCACCAGCCGCAACATGGGGACGATCAATGTCGGCTTCTCGGCGGCTGGCGTGCCCATCGCGGTGATCACCGAATTGCAGCAGGCCGGTGAAAGCGGCAAGGAACCCGACATGACGGCACTCATGCCGCAGGTTCAGTCCATCTCGATCGGTGATGCCTCGCTGCGCTTCGAGGACGATTCGATCACCAAGAAGGTGCTGCCGATGATCGCGGCCATGCAGGGCATGGACGAGGCCTCATTCGTGAACATGGCAGGGCCCATGCTGCAGATGGGGCTGATGCAGCTGCAGAGCCCGGCACTGGCCGAACAGGCGACCAAGGCAGTGAACAGTTTCCTGAAGGACCCCAAGTCGATCACCATCGCCGCCAAGCCGGCCACACCGGTGACCGTGGGCGAGATGATGTCTCTGAGCAACGCCAAGCCTGCCGACATCATCAGCCGGCTGGGTGTGGGCGTCTCGGCCAACGACTGACGACGTGTGTGGGGCGGCAGGTGATGCCGCCCTTCTCTTTTCACACGACCATGAAATCGGACGCCGCCAGGTCGGCGGGATGGTTGGCGAGCGTTGCAAAGAGGATGGCAGTGCTGCCGCTGCCGGTGCCATCGGCATCGAAATAGACATCGCCGGTGGACGTATCGTAGATGATGCGATCGCTGGCGTCGGCGGCCTCGGTGAGGCCGCTACCGGAGACGAAGGCCGCGGCTTTCAGGATGCCTGCGGCGAGCCCCGAAAACATCCCTGCAGAGAGTTCGATCGTGTCGTGACCGGTAGCGAAGTCCTCGATGGTGTCGACGTTGCTTGCGGCATTGAGCACCGTGGAGAAGACGAAAGTGTCGTTGCCGTTGCCGCCATTCATGGTGTCATTGCCGTTGCCGCCGTCGATCCGGTCGCGCCCGGCCTGACCGGCGATGGCATCGTCGCCGCCGTTGCCAAAGGCAATGTCATTGCCACCCTGCAGGAAGAACAGTTGCGAGCCGCCGGCGCCAATCACCGTGTCGACGATCGCCGCACTGTCGGAACCGGCGACAGCGGCCACGGACTTGAAGGTGTCGTTGCCGAAGCCGCCACCGCTGACCGTTCCGTTGCCTGAGGCGCTGGTGAACGTGACGGTGACATCGGATGTCGCCGCGCTGACGTCGATCACGTCGGCATCGCCGCCGCCATCGCAATTGTCGGCCTCGCCATCGGCAGTGAGGCGGAACGAGTCGACGCCGCTGCCGCCGCGCAGCTTGTCGATTCCGGCACCATCGATCAGGATGTCGTTACCGCCTCTCCCCCGGATGAGATCTCTGCCGTCACCGCCGTCGATGGTGTTGTTGCCGCCATCGCCGGAGAGTTGATCATTGCGGGAAGAGCCGACGAGATTTTCGATGGAAACGAGGACGTCGTTGCCCTGCCCCGTGGCCGTACCCAAGGCCAGATCGACAACCACTGCCGCCGCCACGCTGGCGAACGAGGCCGTGTCCGTGCCCAATTGGCCATCAATGATATCGTCGCCGAGGCCGCCATCCAGCGTATCGCCGCCGCCCTGGTCGAGGAGTGCGATGTAGCCGGCTCCGATGTCGCCGTATAGCATGTCGTCGCCATCGCCGCCCGAGATGAAGTCGTTGCCGCCCACGATGGTGCTGGGGTCGACGATGCCGTCGCCGTTCCACAGGTCGCCGACGATCCAGTCATTGCCTTCGTCGCCGAAGAGGCGGTCGTTGCTACCCGTCAGCGAGATCGTCGTGGTGATCTGGGTGCCCGGACCGCCGCCGATGGGAAAGATGAACTGGAGCCCGATGGACTGCATCGCATCGCCGGAAATGACATCGCTGTCCTGACCGCCGAAGATGCGGTCATTGCCGCCCGTCATCGATCCGCCCTGCATGCGGAAGACGTCGCCGGCCATGAATTCCTGGCCGGCGCGGCCGATCAGGCGGTCATTGCCGCCCACCAGCAATGCCGCTGCGCCGACATCGCCACTTTCGATGACATCGCCGATGATGAATTCATTGGTGAAGGCGAAATTGGTGCCCCGGATATCATCGTCACCGCCGAAGACGCTGCCGAGATTGACCTCGACGTCTCCCACATAGATGCCTCCCCGGTTTCCCTGGGTGGCCGAGATGACATCGAGCGCGCTCGTCACGGTATCGGCGCCGCCGTTGACGATGGAATTGGTGCCGGCAAACTGGACATCACCCACCACCACGAAGTTGGCCTTGTGCGAGACGGTAAAGGTGTCGTCGCCGCCATTGACCGTTGCCGTGAAGACAAACGAGCCTGTCGCTACGCCCTGAGCGCTGACTGCGTCGCCGATCAATGCATTGGGCGAGCCGACACCGCCGCGCGACAAGCCGGTCGGCAGGACGGTGCCGTTGGAGGCAAAGAATTCATCGCTTCCGCCGGACCTGGCGATGGAACCGATGCCCAGCGGCGTGACGATCTCGAAATCTCCGAACAGCTTGCCGCCGGCAGCGAGCGGCGCAAAAATGGTGTCGTTGCCGAACAGCAGCGTATCCCAGAACCGCGCTTCGCCGGCGGCGGGGTCTGTCAGATCGACGAGACTGGTGAGCGGCACCGAAACACCGGTGATCGTCACGTCGGTGACGCCGTAAGGGTGGTTGTTGTCGTGGTAATCGAAGGTAACGGAGGTGACGGTGCCGCCTGTGGGCGTGCTGCCCGAATAGGTGAAGCCGGTGCCCAGCGCCCTGATCTGATGAAACGGGTCCGGCGTCAGCCAGGAATAGATGTCGGGACTGGCTTCGACCAGCGATCCATAGGCGGCGAGCGACGTGAAGGAAATCTCGGAGTTGGAGGCATCAAGCACGGCCATCGGAGACCCTTTCCGGCATGCCGCCTTCGCTGCATGCTCACCTGAACCAGCATGCGCAGACGAAAACTCGTGCCACGCACAATTGCCGGCGCCTTCCATGCCATGGAAGCGCCGTTCCCCGCCTCGCGATCAAGCTGGCACGAAATGCCGATGTCATCAAGCAGGATGAGGTGGCAAGGGGTTTTCTGGCGGATTGAGCCAGGCTCAGCCCATGCTAACGGGCCTCACGCCTCCGGCAGGTTGAGCCGGATGTGGAGTTCGCGGAGCTGCTTGGCCGAGACTTCGGATGGGGCGCCCATCAGCAGGTCTTCGGCCTGCTGGTTCATGGGGAACAGCACCACCTCTCGGATGTTGGGCTCGTTGCACAGCAGCATGACGATGCGGTCGACGCCGGGCGCGATGCCGCCGTGGGGCGGTGCGCCGTATTGGAAGGCGCGGTACATGCCGCCGAACTTCTCCAGCAGCACGCTTTCGGGATAGCCCGCGATCTCGAAGGCCTTCTTCATCACCTCCGGCCGGTGGTTTCTGATGGCGCCCGAGGAGAGTTCGACGCCGTTGCAGACGATGTCGTACTGGAAGGCCAGGATGTCGAGCGGGTCCTTGGTTTCCAGCGCCTCAAGTCCACCCTGCGGCATCGAGAACGGGTTGTGAGAGAAATCGACCTTCTTCTCGTCCTCGTTCCACTCGTACATCGGGAAGTCGACGATCCAGCAGAACTCGAAGCGGTCCTTGGCGGTGAGGTTCAGTTCCTCGCCCACCTTGTTCCTGGCATCGCCGGCGAACTTGTAGCATTTCTCCGGCCGTCCGGCGACGAAGAAGCAGGCATCGCCGACGCCAAGGCCGAGCTGGCTGCGGATCGCTTCGGTACGCTCAGGGCCGATGTTCTTGGCGATGGGGCCAGCGCCGCCCTCCTCGCCGTCGCGCCAGAACACATAGCCCAGGCCAGGCTGGCCCTGCTGTTGGGCGTAGGAATTCATCCGGTCGCAGAAGGCGCGGGAGCCGCCCTTGGGCGCCGGGATAGCCCAGACCTCGACCTTCGGATCGCTGGCGATCATGTTGGCGAAGACCTTGAAGCCACTCCCAGCGAAATGCTCGGTGACCGCCTGCATCTTGATGGGGTTGCGAAGATCCGGCTTGTCGGAACCGTACCAGCGGATGGCATCCTTGAAGGCGATATGGGGGAACTTCTGGGTGACGGGGAGCCCGCCGCCGAATTCCTCGAACACGCCGCGCAGCACCGGCTCGACGGCGTTGAACACGTCCTCTTGGGTCACGAAACTCATCTCGATATCGAGCTGGTAGAATTCGCCCGGCGAACGGTCGGCGCGGGCATCCTCGTCGCGGAAGCAGGCGGCGATCTGGAAATAGCGGTCGAAGCCCGACATCATGATGAGCTGCTTGAACTGTTGCGGCGCCTGGGGCAGCGCATAGAACTTGCCGGGGTGCATGCGGGACGGCACCAGGAAGTCGCGGGCGCCTTCCGGCGATGAGGCCGTGAGGATGGGGGTCTGGAACTCGAAGAAGCCCTGGTCCTTCATGCGGCGGCGCAGGCTGTCGATGATGGCGCCACGCTTCATGATGTTGGCATGGATGCGGTCGCGGCGGAGATCGAGGAAGCGGTATTTGAGGCGGATATCTTCAGGATATTCGACGTCGCCGAATACCGGAAGCGGCAATTCGGCGGCCTGGGAGAGCACCTCGATCCCGGTGGCGTAGACCTCGACGAGGCCCGTGGGCATCTCGGCGTTTTCGGTGCCGGCAGGGCGCGGACGCACCTTGCCGTCGACACGGATGACCCATTCGGAGCGCACCTGCTCGGCAGTCTTGAAGGCTGGCGAGTCGGGGTCGGCGACGACCTGGGTCACGCCATAGTGGTCGCGGAGATCGATGAACAGCACACCACCATGGTCGCGAACCCGGTGAACCCAACCCGAGAGGCGGGTTTCCTGTCCGGCATGGTCGATACGGAGCTGGCCACAGGTGTGGCTACGGTAGGCGTGCATGGGTCCTCGCAAGAAACGAAAATTCGCGCGCTACAGCGCATGCGGGGGCCGATTTGTCAAGGCGGCCCCCAACTCTCTGCGAGGAAATGCGGCTGCGCTATTCCTGCAGCGACTGGATGTAGTAGGTCAATTCCAGGATGCGGGCGCGGATGATGGGTTCGGCGCTGTAGGAGTTGTAGGGCTCGATGGCGCCCTCGACGGCTTCGTCCTTGTAGCGGTTGCCCCAGATCGGCATGGGCGCCACACCGTGGCCCTTGACGACGACGCGGCCATCAATGGTCTGGAAAACCTTGAGGAAGGGATACTTCCCGTCATTCTTCTTGGCGAGTTGCGTGAGATCGGCCGGCTTGACGGTCAGCAAGGGCGCAACCTCGCCATCCCCCTTCCCCGATGCACCGTGGCAGCCTTCGCATGAGATCCGATACTCGGCGCGGCCGGCGGCGAGATCGTCTCCCTGCGCCATCGCAGGTGTACCCAGGCAAGCCACCGCAACCAGCGCTGAAAGATAGGAAGCGACACGAACAGTCATGGCAAGTCTCCTTTGTGCCCGCTTCGCTCCGAGGAGAAATGTAAGCCCGCCCCCTGCCGCCTGTCAAAGGGGCGGTTTGTCAGTCAAAGACAAAATTGATTCAGGAATGGCATGCTGGCCGCTGGTGTGGCAGCCAGACCGTGGACGATCAGTTCATCGAGCCGAACAGGAGGAACTTCTTCTTGCGGCGCTTCAGCTTGCGGGGACGCTCACCGCTGGTGTCGCCGAAGTCGAAGAAACCGCCGCGCACCACCACCTCGGTGTTGCTCATGCCGTATTTCTGCACCAGCGCGAACAGCTTGGCGGCGTTGTCGGGATGCAGCCGGACACAGCCATGGGACGCCCGGCGGCCCAGGCTCTTGATATGGTAGCTGCCGTGCACGGCATGGCCCCGGGCGGTGAAGAAGATCGAATAGGGCATGGGCGCATCGTCCCATTCCTTGGAGAAATGCTCCTTTTCCATGCGGAATGGACGGAACTCGCCACTCGGGGTGTCGTAGCCCTTGGCGCCAGTGGACACGGGCCACTTGAACTTGGTGCGGCCTTCCACCTCCACGGTCATCTTCTGGCTGACCTTGTTGATGGTGATGATGACCTTCGGTTCCCTGGTCTTGGCAGCCTGCGCGGCACCAGGAAGCGCAAGTGCGGCAAGAGCGGTCAGAACATGGCGGCGGTTCATCATGACAGGCCTCTTCGAATACAACCCAGGATATAGACTCGCGTGCAAGATACGGCATCGGGCCGCCCGCGTCGAGACATCAGGCGACCGTCGTTCCCAGCAAGCTCCCTATCGCATAGGTGACGGCCATGGCAAGGGCGCCCCAGAACATGACGCGCGCCATGCCGCGCCACACCCCTGCCCCGCCTGCCGCGGCGCCGATCGCGCCCAGCGCCGCCAGGAAGATCATGGACGCAAGGGCGACGACCCACGTGACCGATGCGATCGGGGCAAACAGCGCCGTGAGCAGCGGCAACGCGGCGCCTACGGCAAAGGTCGCCGCCGAGGTCAGCGCGGCCACCACTGGCTGGGCCTCGGTCGCCTCAGAGATGCCAAGCTCATCGCGGGCATGGATGCCCAGCGCATCCTTGGCCATCATCTGGCGGGCGACCTCACGCGCCAGATCCCGTTCGACGCCGCGCCGCTCATAGATCGCCGTCAATTCTTCCAGCTCGAATTCAGGCTGTTCGGCCAATTCCCTGCGTTCACGGGCGAGATCGGCCTGCTCGGTATCCGACTGGGAACTGACCGAGACGTATTCGCCGGCCGCCATGGACATCGCACCGGCGACGAGGCCCGCGACCCCGGCCGTCAGGATGGCGCCATGACTGGCCTCGCTCGCGGCGACGCCGACGATGAGGCTCGCGGTCGAAACGATGCCATCATTGGCGCCCAGAACGGCGGCCCGAAGCCAGCCAATGCGATGAGCCTTGTGGGTTTCGGGATGGGCATGAAGACGTGACATGATCGCTGCTCCTGCGTCGGCGCGGGGATGACATGCCATGGATGCAGGTCCATCGCGATGCGGCTCATTTGCGCGGGCTGCGCTGCTCGGCTATGGAGCCGCCCATGAGCACAACCGTCCCGAAGATTGGCCTCGTGTCGCTCGGCTGCCCCAAGGCACTGGTCGACAGCGAGCGCATCATCACCCAGCTGCGCGCCGAAGGCTATGTCATGGCACCCGGCTATGACGATGCCGACGTGGTGATCGTCAATACCTGCGGCTTCCTCGATTCGGCCAAGGAGGAGTCGCTGGCCGCCATCGGCGAGGCCATGGCCGAGAACGGCCGGGTCATCGTCACCGGCTGCATGGGTGTGGAGGCGGACAAGATCAAGGCGGTGCATCCGGGCGTCCTCGCCGTCACGGGCCCACACCAATACGAGGCGGTGGTGGGCGCCGTACACGAGGCGCTGCCGCCGGTGCATGACCCGAAGTTCGATCTGGTGCCGCCGCAGGGCTTGCATCTGACGCCGAAGCACTATGCCTATCTGAAGATTTCCGAAGGCTGCAACAACCGCTGCTCGTTCTGCATCATCCCGTCGATCCGGGGCGATCTCGTTTCGCGGCCGGTGGCCTCGGTGCTCTACGAGGCGGAACGGCTGGTGAAGGCGGGTGTGAAGGAACTGCTGGTCATTTCGCAGGATACCTCGGCCTATGGCGTCGACACGAAATATGCAGCGAGCAAATTTCATGGCCGCGAGGTGCGGGCAAAATTCTACGATCTCGCGAAGGAGCTTGGCGATCTCGGCGCGTGGGTGAGGATGCACTATGTCTACCCCTACCCGCATGTGGACGATGTGATCCCGCTGATGGCAGAGGGCAAGATCCTGCCCTATCTCGACATTCCCTTCCAACATGCCGCGCCCAACGTGCTGAAGGCGATGAAGCGGCCGGCCAACCAGGAAAAGGTACTGGACCGGCTGGCGTCGTGGCGCAAGGTGTGTCCCGACATCGCCATCCGCTCGACTTTCATTGTCGGGTTCCCGGGCGAGACCGATGCCGATTTCGATTATTTCCTGGAGTGGATGAAGGAAGCGCGGATCGAGCGCGCCGGCTGCTTCAAGTATGAGCCGGTGGACGGCGCCAAGGCCAATGACCTCGGCCTGCCGCAGGTGCCGGACGAGGTGAAGCAGGAGCGCTGGGAGCGCTTCATGGAGGCGCAGCAGGCGATTTCCGCAGAAATCTTCCAGGGCAAGGTCGGCCGCGAGATCGACGTGCTGGTGGACGAGATCGACCAGGAGAACGAGGAAGCCATAGCCCGCTCGCCGTGGGACGCACCGGAAATCGACGGCAACGTGTTCCTGCCCGGCGAGACGGACCTCAAGCCCGGCGACATGGTGCGGGTGCGGGTCGTCGAAGCCGAGGAGTATGATCTGGTGGGCGAGCGGGTCTGATCAGGTGTTCTCGAGAAAGTCCTTCTGTTCGCCGAAGAAGCGATAATGGCAGGCGGGTACGGACATCAGGACGAAGACGATCCACAAGCCGATGACCGTTGCTGCGGCGATGCCGCCACCGACCACCCATGGGTTTGGTAGAACCGTGCGGGCCATGACTGCACCTGCACCGATGCCTCCAGCGATGGCGAGCGTGAATACCAGCCAGAACAGGAAGCCCAGATAGCGGATCGTGTTGCGCCGGGTCGCCCGCCAGGCGCTGCCAAAACCGTAATCCCGATTGCCAAGTGCGATGGCGGGAAGCCGCGTCATCAGCCGCAGGCCGACAAAGAGGGCGCTGATGCCGATGATGCCGGCCACCCCGGTGGCCGCCGGCTTTGCGGCCCCTGCGAGATTTGACTCGAAAAACACCGGCCCCCTCAAGGCCATGAGAGCTGACGCACCGGACATGAGTCCGATGACCATGAGCAAAATCACCAGCCCCAGGAAAAAGTTCCACACAGCACCATCAACGCGGATCCAACCCAGCCCGCACGGATGCTCGTCCTCGAGGATGCGGCGGTTCCAGTTGACCATGATCGAGACGGCGGCAAGCAGGACGACAAGGCCCAGGACGGACAATGCTGCGAAGTCCACCGGCTTCAGGGCTTCGATTTTCGGCATTCCGTCCATGAAAACGAGATAATAGACCGCGCCCAACAGCGGCAAGCACAGCACTGTCCACGTTAGCATCAACCTGAGGCCGAAGAAGAAGCGCCGGAAGGCCTGTTCGATGGCAAATTCCAGCGCCGACATGGGCGGCAGCTTGCGGGGGGCGGTCTTGACCAAAGGCGGTTTCTCCTCAGTCCGTCTCCGGAGAGCGCATAGCACAGGCGCATGCGGCGTTGAAAGATCAGGCGATGAGAACCAGTGCCGCATAACCCACAGCCAGCGTGACGCCATTCGCCAGAAGCAGGATCAGGCCCAGCCGGGCACCGCCCGTCACCCACGCGTAGACTGTCTTGGCGGCCGTATTGACCGCGGCCGTCAGCAAAACTGCCCGCACCGCGAGCGGTGTCACCTCACCCAGGCGTGCGACGGATAGGGTCAGCGCGTCGACGTCGGCCAGACCCGACAAGGCGGAAAGACCCAGAAGCCCCGGCTCGCCCAGTTCACGCCGCACGACCACAACGGCAAACATGATCACCGCAAGCAACGCACCGAACCGCAAAACCTCGACTAATTCGAACGGGTTGCGTAGCTTGAATTCAGGGGCCTTGCGGGTTGCGCCATCCGTGCGGTGGCGGACCAGGAACAGCGCGACGGCGGCGGAAAAACCGACCGCGGCGAGCAAGGCCGGTGCAAGCGCGATGGCCAGCGGCAGGTTGAAGATGCCAGCCACCACCAACACGCGTAACAACATTACGCAACCAGAAGCGAGGATGGAACCGGCCAGCATCAGGACATGGGCGCGATTGTCCTTGGCCAGCCGCGCCAGCGACAAGGTGACGGCCGTCGACGTCACGAGGCCGCCAAGGGCTGCAGCGAGGCTGAGTCCACGGCGCGGTCCCACCAGCTTGACGGCGGCATAGCCAGCGAAGGAGACGGCGGCGATCAGGATCGTCATCAGCCAGAGTTCATATGGGTTCAGCGCATCCCAGGGATCGACCGTGCGGTTGGGCAGGAGCGGCAGGGCGATGAAGGTCATCGCCCCCAACAGCATGCCGGACCGCAACTCCTCCCACGTGATATGCTGAAGCCAGCCGTGCAGCACCTTCTTGTATGCCAGTAACATGACGGCGGCGACGCCAGCACCGGCGGCCACCGCCGGAGTACCCAGCACTGCATAGGCCCCGAGAACCAGGGTCAGGATGGCCGCGACAAGACTGGTGACGCTGAAATCCTTGTGGCGCTCACCCTCGCGCCACATGAAGGCGCCTGCAGCCGTCGCGACCGTGACAAGACCGGCCGCGAGGACCAGCCGGTCGCCACCCAGCGACAGCGCACCGAGTACGCCACCCAGCAAGCCAATCAGTGAGAACGTTCGCACACCGGCCGCGCGCGCGCCTTCTTCCATGCCGCGTTCGTGCCATCCACGCTCGAGGCCCACGACAAAGCCGATGGCCAGCGCTAGCCCCAACCGCAGGGAGAGATCGTCAAGCTCCATTAGCAAATGATTACAGGATCATCACGGTTCTGTCCTGATCCGCATCAAATCCCGTCAGGAGCGCGGCGCCTCAGTCGATCCTGCTGCCGGCGAAGCTGATGAGCAGTTCGCCCCCGGTGACCCCGGCCTTCACCACCACGGCAGCCGACCTGCCCTGGATGTCGTCGTAGGCGGAAATCATGGTCCGGACGCTTCCGGAATGGCGGAAGTCAAGTGTGGGCTGGGCAAGATCGAAGCCTTGCTCGGCCAGGTTGGAGGTGATCGATTTCACCACTTCGACCGTGTCTCCAGACGGCCGGGCGACAATCGTGCCCCGGCTTTTCTTGCCCTCGCCATCCTTGGCAAAGTCGATTGCAACAATGTTGGCATCAGCAGGAATGGCGAGCCAGCCGGGCGGCTTGACATGGACGTGAGTGAGGGCACCGTTGAGGCCGGGAACAGGCCCGCTGAAGAGTACCGACGCAGCCAGCGCACACCCCATCATTTCGACCCGCATGAAACCTCCTGTCCGTCAATGGAGTGAGGATGCCATCGGGCACTCTAAGGCGCGGTGCAAATTCGAAGCAAAATTTTCCCAGTTGCTACAAGGGAATGTTATCGTGCTTTTTCCACGGGTTGTTAAGCTGCTTGTTGCGCAGCATGTCGAGGGCCCGGGCGATGCGCTTGCGGGTGGTGTTGGGCATGATCACCTCGTCCAAGAAGCCGCGCTCGGCGGCGACGAAGGGATTGGCGAAGCGCCGCTCATACTCCTTGATGCGGGCCTGGATCTTCTCGGGATCGCCCAATTCCGGGCGATAGAGGATCTCGGCAGCGCCCTTCGACCCCATGACGGCGATTTCGGCGGTGGGCCAAGCGTAGTTGAGATCACCGCGGAGATGCTTGGACGCCATGACGACATAGGCGCCGCCATAGGCCTTGCGGGTAATGAGGGTGATCTTCGGCACCGTCGCCTCGGCATAGGCGAAGAGCAGTTTGGCGCCATGCTTGATGAGGCCGCCATATTCCTGCGCTGTGCCGGGAAGGAAGCCCGGCACATCGACCAGCGACACGATCGGGATATTGAAGCAGTCGCAGAAGCGCACGAAGCGGGCGCCCTTGCGGCCTGCGTCACTGTCGAGCACGCCGGCCAGCACCATGGGCTGGTTGCCGACGATACCGACGGTGCGGCCGTTGATGCGGGCGAATCCCGTCACGATGTTGCGGGCGTGAGCTTCCTGAATCTCGAAGAAATCGCCCTCGTCGACGATCTTCAGGATCAGTTCCTTGATGTCATAGGGCTGGTTGGGATTGGCCGGGATCAAGGTGTCGAGGGAGGTGTCGATGCGGCCGGGGACATCGAAGGACGGAACTTCAGGAACCGGCGCGGTATTGGAGCTGGGAAGGAAATCGACCAGGCGCCGCATTTGAAGCAGCGCTTCAACATCGTTGTCGTAACCCTTGTCGGCAATTGAGGATTTCGTCGTGTGGACAGAGGCGCCGCCGAGCTCCTCGGCGGTCACGGTCTCGTTCGTGACGGTCTTCACGACATCGGGGCCGGTGACGAACATGTAGCTGGTGTCACGCACCATGAAGATGAAATCGGTCATGGCAGGGGAGTAGACGTCGCCGCCCGCGCACGGCCCCATGATGACGGAAATCTGCGGAATGACGCCGGACGCCAGCACATTGCGCTGGAACACCTCGCCATAGCCGCCGAGCGCGTTGACGCCCTCCTGGATGCGGGCGCCACCGGCATCGAAGATGCCGATGATGGGGGCGCGGTTCTGCAGGGCCATGTCCTGGATCTTGGTGATCTTGTGGGCGTGGGCCTCCGAGAGCGAGCCGCCGAAGACGGTGAAGTCCTTGGCGAAGACATAGACCACGCGGCCATTGACGGTGCCCCAGCCGGTGACCACGCCGTCGCCGGCAATGCGGGTGGCCTCCATGCCGAATTCCGTGCAGCGGTGTTCGACGAACATGTCGAACTCCTCGAAGGATCCCTCGTCGAGCAGCAGCTCGATACGCTCGCGCGCCGTGAGTTTGCCCTTGGCATGCTGGGCCGCTACACGGCGCTCTCCACCGCCGGCGCGGGCCTGCGCGCGTTTCTGTTCCAGCTTCTCCAGAATGTCCTGCATGATGTTCCCCTGGGCGGTCTCGGCGTTCCCGACTTGTTAGGCGGCAGGACGTGCTCCGTCAAATCAGCCGAAAGGCCAATGTGCAGCGAAGATCAGCCGCGCGCCAGTGCCATGAAGCGGCAGCAGGCTTCGAACTCGGCGTGGCGGGCGGCGCGGCGGGCGCTGGCCTCCTCGTCCTCACCCCATTGCTCGATCTGGAAGTCCTCATCCACATGGGCAGCGGCCCAGGCAGCCTCAGGTGTCATTGCACCGCGCGCCAGCATGGTGGCGAGCAAGGCCGAGCCGGTGAGCGTCATCACCGTGTAGAAGGCTGCCAGTTCGAAGTCGTTGAGCGCCGCGATGGCCGCGGCATGAGCCCGCAAAGCGGACTCGGGCTGCGCCTTATGGACGAGCGATGTGGTGACCACGAAGGGCGCATCGAGCGCGGTGCGGGCCCAGTCGACCACCGGGTCCCACTGGGCGGCATGGCGCTGGGCCAAAGTCTCCGGCGTATCGGCCCGGTAGAACACGAGATCGCTGCCAGCGTATTCGGTGACTTCCGCTTCGATGCGGCCACGGTCGGGCCGCACCCGGTCGATGGCGGTGTTGGCGAGCCTAGTGAACAGCATGGAGGCCGGATCGATCGTCTCGCCCTGCCCCGCCCATTCGGCGGCCACCGCGTCGGCCAGCGCAGCGGTCGGAAGCTGGAGCACAGCTTTGGACGGCGTCTTGATGGCGCGGCCGTCGAGGGCAATGCCGAGATCGTCGGAGACGCTCACAACCTTGTAGAAGCGGCGGCGGGCCGTCATTTCATCCGCTCCTGCCAAAGCGATTCAAGTTGAGACTCCAATTCTTTGAAATCATTGGCGATCATATGGGCGCCGGCACGCTGGAGGTCAACCACCGGATGGTTGCCCCAGGCGACGCCGGCCGCACCTGCACCTGCGGCACGGGCCATTTCCATGTCGAAACTGGTGTCGCCGATGACGATGGCGGCCGCCGGTTCCAAGCCTGTCTCGGCCAATGCCGTGACGACCATGGAGGGATGCGGCTTGGATGGATGCCCGTCGGCGGTCTGAATGGTGGCAAACCAGCCCTCGAAGCCATGCCTCTCGATCAGATGGTCGACGCCACGGCGCGACTTGCCAGTGGCAATGCCGAGCACCACGTCATCGCGGCCACGGAGGCGCGACAGGAGATCGAGGGCGCCGTCGAACAGATCCTCGGTGTGGGCGCCGGCGGCGCGGTGCTGCCAGAACGCCTGCTTGTAGGCGTCCGACAGGCGGAGATGGGTGACGTCTTCCGCCGCTGGCGCCAGCACCTTCATGGCGTCGAGCAGCGACAGACCAACGACGGAGAGGGTCTTTTCGCGGGCGGGCGCAACGAGGCCCATGGCCTCGAAGGCCGACTGCATGGACGCGGTGATCATGGCGCGGCTGTCGACCAGCGTACCGTCGACGTCGAAGATCGCCAGTTTCATCCGTGATCTTCCTCGAAGCGGTTGGGATCGAAGCCAAAGAGGCCGAAGGTTTCGAGCATGTGCGCGGGGAGCGGTGCCGAAATGTCGATGGTGCCTTCTCGCGGATGCGGGAAGACGATGCGGCGGGCGTGAAGATGGAGCTTTTTCGGCACCCCGTCGGGCAGATTGCCGAGGCCGCCGTATTTCTCGTCGCCCATGATCGGCGTGCCGATGTGGGCCATGTGAGCACGAAGCTGATGCTGGCGGCCGGTGACGGGCTTGAGCGACACCCAGGCGGCGATGGTCGAGGCCTTGTCAATGACGGCGTAGTGGGTGACGGCGCGCTGCTCGTCCTCCTCCTCGCCCGCCCCGCTGGCCCGCATGCGATCGCCTTCAGGGCCCTTGGCCTTGATCAGGGCGACCTCGATGCGGCCCTGGGCCGGCCTGGGGACACCGTGGACGATGGCCCAGTAAGTCTTCTTCACCGCGCGAGTGGCGAACAGCTTGCCGAGGGCGGCGGCAATGGAACGGCGCTTGGCGATGACGATGACGCCGGAGGTGTCACGATCGAGCCGGTGGACCAGCAGCGGGCGTTCCTTGAGTTCGACGCCCAAGCCCATCAGCAGGCCATCGAGATGGTGATGGGTCTTGGTGCCGCCCTGCACGGCGAAACCCGATGGCTTGTTGAGCACGAAGATGTCGCGGTCCTCGTGGATCACCATCGAATCGAAGAGACGGCGCTCCTGTGGCGTGAGCGGCTTGATGTCGGCCTTGGGCGTGTCGGCGGGGCGCTTGTCGAAGGCGAGCGGGGGAACGCGGATCTCCTGCTCGGCTTCGAGCCTGGTATTGGTTTTGGCGCGGGCACCGGCGACGCGCACCTGCCCCGTGCGCACGAGCTTGTTGAGATAGGCAAAGGTGACTTGCGGGAAATGGACCTTGAACCAGCGGTCAAGGCGCATCCCGGCCTCGTCGGCCGTCACCACATGGCGCTTCACTTCAGTCATTGTGCCAGAGCACGTACCAGATGGAGGCCTGCGAATACAGCGGCAAGGGAGACGACTACCGAGCCCGCCGCATAGGCGCCAGCCGCGAGATAAGACTTCCGCTCGACCAGCAAGGCGAAATCGAGCGAGAAGGCGGAAAAGGTGGTGAAGCCGCCGAGGATGCCCGTGGTGAGGAAGGCGCGGATGTCGTTGTTGACATTGAGCTTCAACGCCATCAGTTCGACCAAGGCTCCCATGATGAAGCATCCGAGCACATTCACGGTGAGCGTGTGCCAAGGGAAGGCCGTTCCCACCAGCCGGCCGGACCAGACATTGACGCTGTAGCGCCCAGCCGCCCCGATGGCGCCGCCCAATGCCACCCAGAGGATCGTCATTGCGCCCTCTTGTAGATGTCGTCGAAATAGCCGGCGACGCCGCAATAGATCGAGCAATTCTCGGACGTCACGGCGAAGGCGCGGGCACCGCCTTCCAGGCGGACACGGCAGCTTTTGCCCTCATCGTCCGAGTCGGGATCGACCCAGACCCAAGCCTTGCCGTGCGGCTGGGCCTGATCGAGCTCGACATCGCAGATGTGGGCCGTGGGGCCTGTCACGGTCTCGATCCGGCCGGTCAGGCTGCCATCCACTTCGCGCACCAGCCACAGTTCGCCGCTGCTTTCGTATTCCTTATTGCTGTAGCCGTAGGCGCCCGTGACGTGCTCCACATCACCGCCGGCCTCCGCCAGCGCGGCGATCCGCTCGTCGTAGGTTTGCGTCAGGCAATTCACATCCGCTTTGCAGGCATCGCGCAACTTGAGCCAGGCCTTCTGACCGGCCAGCACATCATCATGGCCGCCCATCTTCTTGAGGTCGACGTAGAGGCGACCGAGGATGCCATCGCGATAGGCCAGGAGATAGTTGGTGTCGGCGCAGACGGTCTTTTCGACAAGGGTCGCAGCCTTGTTGCAGTCGAACGAGGCGCCGGCCCATGCCGGCGCCGTTGCGAGCAGGACCAGGCAACCCGCCAACCTTATTCTCATAGCCAGCCCTTCTGCTTGAAATAGAGGAACGGCAAAATGGCCGACAGGATCATCAGGCCAATGGCGAAGGGGTAGCCATAATCCCAGGCGAGCTCCGGCATGTGGGCGAAGTTCATGCCGTAGATCGAAGCGACCAGTGTGGGCGGCAGGAACACCACGGCGGCCACCGAGAAGATCTTGATGATGCCGTTCTGCTCAATGGAAATGAGACCCAGAACGGCATCGAGCAGAAAGGCGATCTTACCGGACAGGAAGGAGGCGTGATCGGTCAGCGAGACGATGTCGCGCTGGAGAATCTTGATACGGGCGCGGTTCTCCTTCATCTCCTTCGACTGCCGCGTCTGATCGATGATGGCCTGCATGAAGGCGACGACACGGCCGATGGACACGAGGCTCTCCCGCATGCGCGAGGTGAATTCGCCCTCCTCGCCGATGTTCTCGATCAACTCCTGCAAGTTCACGTCGCGGCGGCGCTGGCGCTTGTGGGTGCCGTCCAGCGTGCGGCCGGCGCCAAAGGTCTTCTTCGAGGTTTCATCGACGATCTGGCCGACGCGTTCGAGGTGGTCGGCGGCGCGGTCCACCACCGCTTCGAGGAGCGAAATCAGCACACCCCAGCCGGTCATCGACGTGGTCTGCGGCTTCATCGCCCGCTTGACGTAGGCCGGGAAGGCCTGCGGGTGATGATAGCGAATGGTGATGAGGGTGTTGTCCTTGATGATGAAGGTGACGGGCGAAGATTCCGGCTGGTCGTTGTCGCCGCGGCGGACGAGGTTCGCCGTCATAAAGGCGGCGCCGTCCTCCTGGTAGAGGCGGCTCGAGGCCTCGATCTCGGCCAGTTCCTCGCGGGTCGGAATGTCGATGCCGAGGGCTGCTTCGACAGCAGCCTCCTCGCTGGCCGTGGGGGCTACCAAGTCGAGCCAGATCACGCCATCGGGCACCGCCGGCGCTGCCGCGGCGGGAAATTCGATCAGGCAGCCTTTCTCGGTTCCATAGGCAGACAGCATCAGACAAACTCGAAGCGCAGGGATTTCACCCGCCTGCCTAGCCTCCGTTTGGCCTCATGGCAAGACGCAGCGGTCCATTCGGTGACGCGCGCCTTGCAAGCTTGACGGCGCCATGCCACAGCATCCAACGCCAGCTCGCGCCGGGGCGCTGGCCCAGGTCAAGCATCAATAGTAGGAGACATGTTCTCCCTTGCCGTCGGTCACACCGATGGCGCAGAGCAAGGGAGTGAGCGGCGCGAACATGTCCGCATCCTTTTGCGGCATGCCCATGTGGTCGATGGCCGTGGCCTCGCCATCCGCTTTCACCGGCACGTCGGAGCGAACGCCAAACATGTGATCGCCCACTTCGACATGCATCTCATACCAACTCAGATCCATGTCGAGTTTATTGTGGAACGTGATGGAAACCTCCATGCCCCTGTCCGCGGTCATCTTGAACGACCGGCTGACAAACTCGAATACGCCACCCTTGCCGTACTGGCACACGGCTTCAGCCATGGCGGAGGTGGAGGCTCCAGACGCCAGCAAAGCCGCCAGGATCAAACGCTTCATGTGTCGCTCCTTACTTTCCTAACTTATCACACTTAGCACGGCCGGAGCGCTGTCACAATCAAGGAGCCCAGTCGAGCACCACCTTGCCGCAGCTTCCCTGTTTCATCAGGGCGAAGCCCTGGGCAAAGTCGGCGGCCTTCATGCGATGGGTGATGACCTTGCGCACATCGAGACCCGATTGCAGCATGGCGATCATCTTGTACCAGGTCTCGAACATTTCGCGGCCATAGATGCCCTTGATCAGCAATGACTTGAAGATGACGCTATTCCAGTCGATTGTCGTCGGCCCTGAGGGAATGCCGAGCAGCGCGATCTTGCCGCCGGTGATGAGGTGGTCGACCATCTGGTCAAAGGCCTTGGGGGCACCCGACATTTCGAGCCCGATGTCGAAGCCCTCGGCCATCTTGAGCCGGTGCATGACATCGCGCAGATCTTCCTTTGAGACGTTCACCGTCACCGCGTCCGTCACCTGGTTGCAGAGGTCGAGGCGGTAGTCGTTGATGTCCGTCACCACGATATGGCGGGCGCCGACATGGCGGCAGACGGCGGCGGCCATGATGCCGATGGGGCCTGCCCCGGTGATCAGCACGTCTTCGCCCACGAGATCGAACGACAACGCGGTGTGCACGGCATTGCCGAGAGGATCGAGAATGGCGCCGATCTCGTCGTCCACCTCCTCGGGAAGATGGATCGCGTTGAAAGCAGGGATTCTCAGGTATTCGGCGAAGGCGCCGGGCACGTTGACGCCGACTCCCTTCGTCTCCGGGTCGAGGTGGAAGTGGCCGGCCCTGGCCATGCGGCTCTTCATGCCGATGAGATGCCCCTCGCCCGACACGCGGTCACCCACCTTCACAGTGCGGACATGGGTGCCGATTTCGGTGACAACACCAGCGAACTCATGGCCGACGACCATGGGCACGGGAATGGTCTTCTGGGCCCACTGATCCCACTTCCAGATGTGGAGATCGGTGCCGCAGATGCCGGTCTTGTTGACCTTGATCAGGATATCGTCGGGGCCGACCGAGGGCACGGGCTCATCGCGCATCGTCAAGCCTTCCGCCCGTTCTGCCTTCACCAGTGCACGCATCTCATCCTCCTTGGAAACAGGACGCGTTTATACCTATTCAGCCGCCAGTGTCAGAGGTGCGGATGGTGAAAAAGCATCACTCCTCGCCAGGGCCCAGGGTTCGGCGAAGGGCGTTCCCGGCGCGCCGCCAATGAGTTCGCCGGGCTTGAGGGAGGGATACTGGTCGGCCAGCGTCAGGGTTCGGCCATCGGGCCCGCGGCACATGAAATGCTGTGGCAGAAGCTGGCGGGGATGGTCAAGACCGGCGGCGGCAATGAGTTCGGCCAGTGCCTTGACGGTCTCGCGGTGGAAGCTCGCCACGCGCTCGGCCTTGTCCGCGACGTCGATGGCGCGCTGGCGCACATGGTCCTGGGTGGCGACCCCCGTCGGGCAGCGGCCGGTGTGGCATTGCTGCGACTGGATGCAGCCCACGGCAAACATGAAGCCCCTGGCGGCATTGCACCAGTCGGCCCCCAGCGCCAAGGCGCGCGCCATGTCGAAGCCCGACGTGATCTTGCCGGAGCAGCCAATCTTGATGTGCTCGCGCAGGTTGGCGCCGGCGAGGGCCGCATGGACGAAGGCGAGGCCATCCCGCAGCGGCATTCCGAGATGGTCCATGAACTCCAGCGGGGCCGCACCCGTGCCGCCTTCCTTGCCATCCACCACGATGAAATCCGGCAGGATTTCCGTTTCCAGCATGGCCTTGACGATGCCGAGGAATTCCCACGGATGCCCGACGCAGAGCTTGAAGCCCACGGGCTTGCCGCCGGAGAGATCACGCAACTGCTGGAGGAATTGCAGCAACCCGGCAGGCGTGGAGAAGGCCGCATGGGCGGCGGGCGAAACGCAATCGCGATCCATCGGAATGCCACGGATCGTGGCGATCTCGGTGGTGATCTTGGCCTTGGGCAGCACACCGCCGTGGCCGGGCTTGGCACCCTGACTGAGCTTCACCTCGATCATTTTCACCTGGGGCCCGACGGCCGTCGCCTTGAAGCGGTCCGGCGAAAACGTGCCATCCTGATTGCGGCAGCCGAAATAGCCCGAGCCGATTTCCCAGATGAGATCGCCGCCACCTTCCTTGTGATAGGGGCTGATCGAGCCTTCGCCGGTGTCGTGGGCGAAGCCGCCCATCTTCGCGCCCTTGTTCAACGCGCGGATGGCATTGGCCGACAGCGAGCCATAGCTCATCGCCGAGATGTTGAAGATCGACGCGTCGTAGGGCTGGCGGCATTGGGGACCGCCGATCCTGATCCGGAAATTGTTGCCGTTCGGCGGCTTGGGGGCCAGCGAATGGTGCATCCACTCATATTGGCTGTCGTAGACGTCGAAATGGGTGCCGAACGGACGCTTGTCGAGCTCGCGCTTGGCGCGCTGATAGACGATGGCGCGCTTGTCACGCGGGAACGGCGTGCCGCTCTTTTCGTCCTCGAAGAAATACTGGCGCATTTCCGGCCGGATTTCCTCCAGCATGAAGCGCAGGTGGGCGAGGATCGGATAGTTGCGCAGCACCGCATGGCGGGTCTGCACGAGATCGTGGATACCGACGAGGGCGAGGATGCCTGCGATCGCCAGCGGCACCACGAACACGGCCCACCATGAGGGCAGCAGCAGCGTGAGCAGTGCCAAGACGGCCGTGGCAAGCACGGCGAGCGTGAGGGCCACATATCGCGGCGTGAAAGGCAGTGCCAGCATGTCGCTATCCCCTGGTCACGGATGTTTGTCGCCTGACAGCTTGCGCAGGTCTTGTGTCACGTACACTACACGATGCCGAGAGACCGGCCCACCTCCGCGAAGGCCGCGACCGCGGCATCGATGTCGGCCCCGGAATGGGCCGCCGACATCTGGGTGCGGATGCGGGCCTTGCCCTGGGGCACCACGGGATAGAAGAAGCCCGTGACGTAGATGCCCCTCTCATAGAGCTTCGCGGCCATCTCCTGCGCCAGCCTGGCCTCGCCCAACATGACCGGGATGATCGGATGCTCGCCGGGCAGCAGGCTGAATCCGGCCTTTGCCATGGCGGTGCGGAAGCGGGTGGCATTGGCGAAGAGCCTGGCGCGGAGGTCGTCGCCCTGCTCGGCCAGATCGGTGGCCTTCAGACCTGCGGCGACGATGGGGGGCGGCAACGCATTGGAAAAGAGGTAAGGCCTGGCGCGCTGGCGCATCAGATCGACGATCGGCTGCGAGGCCGCAATGTAGCCACCGGCTGATCCACCCAACGCCTTGCCCAATGTGCCTGTGAGAATGTCGACCTTGATGCCGGCGCGGGCATGGGTGCCGCGGCCCTGGGGCCCGATGAAGCCCGTGGCGTGGCAGTCGTCCACCATCACCAGCGCATCGTGGGCATCCGCCAGACGGCGAATGTCCACGAGATTGGCGAAATAGCCATCCATGGAGAAGACGCCATCGGTGACGACGATGATGCGCCGGGCTCCCGCCTCGCGTGCGGCTTTCAACTGGGTCTCGAGATCATTCATGTCGCCATTGGCGAAGCGGTAGCGCTTGGCCTTCGACAGCCGGACGCCATCGATAATCGAGGCGTGGTTCAGCGCATCCGAGACGATGGCGTCCTGCTCGCCGAACAACGGCTCGAAGACGGCGCCGTTGGCGTCGAAGCAGGCGGCGAAGAGGATGGCATCATCGGTGCCGAGGTAGTCCGCGATGCGACTCTCAAGTGCGAGGTGCAGGTCAGACGTGCCGCAGATGAAGCGCACCGACGCCATGCCGAGGCCATGGGTGTCCAGCGCCTCCTTCGCCGCGGCGACGAGTGCCGGATGGTCGGCCAGGCCCAGATAGTTGTTGGCGCAGAAGTTCAGGACCTCGCGGCCGCCTGTGACCGCGATGTGCGAGGACTGGTGACCGAGGATCGGGCGTTCGGTTTTCCATAGCGACTGGGCGCGGATGGCATCGAGTTCGGCAGAGATGTCGGCGAGCGTGGTCATCGGCGGTCCTCCTCCGCACCTTCATGGAACGCTGCGGCGCTGCTGGCAAGTCATCGGCGGACAGCATGCCGATGTGCCCTGCAAAAGCCGCAATTGGCGACGACCACAACCCCCCTTTTTGATCGTGCGGCCAATATGCTCGTCACCTGGTTCTTCATCATCACGCTGGCGGCCGCGACCATCCTCATTCACCTCGAAGGACTGTGGCTGTTACGGAAGATGCCGAGGAGTTTCGATGACCTGCCGCGCCTCGGGGTGCTGGCCGTGGTCATGATGTGCCTGGTGATGCACGTCATGGAAATCTCACTCTACAGCTTCGGGTTCATGCTGGCCGACAAGGTGTTCGGAGTCGGGCAATTCAACAATGAACCATACCTCGATACCATGGCCTATTTCTATTATTCCGCCATCACGTATACGGCCGTCGGCTATGGCGACATCCTGCCATCGGGCGATATCCGGCTGCTGGCGGTGGCAGAATCGCTCAACGGATTGATGCTGATCGGTTGGTCTGGCGCTTTCACCTTCATCGCCATGCAGAAGCTGTGGTCGGGACGCGTCGTGGAACGGCGGGAGGCGCGGCGTGCATCACGCAACGCGACAAAGGAAAAGCGCAAGAATGGCAGCGGCCCCGGGGCGAGGAGCGGCAAGGTCAAGCCGGTCTAACCCGCACCGTATCCTTTGCCCCTGCCGCGGGTCCATGTTAGAGGCGGCGCCATGATCAAGCCTATCCACATCATCGGTGCCGGCATGGCCGGGTCCGAAGCCGCATGGCAGGCCGCCAACGCGGGCGTGCCCGCGGTGCTGCACGAAATGCGGCCGTCCGTTGCAACCGACGCCCACAAGACCGGCGGGTTTGCGGAACTCGTGTGCTCCAATTCGTTCCGCTCGGACGATTCCGACCAGAATGCCGTGGGGCTGCTGCATTGGGAGATGCGGCAGGCCGGCTCGCTGATCATGGCGACGGCGGACCGGCACCAGGTGCCCGCCGGCGGCGCGCTGGCCGTGGACCGCGAGGCGTTTTCGGCGGAGGTGACTGAGACGTTGACCCGCCACCCCCTTGTGTCGGTGGAGGTGGGCGAGATCGCCGGATTGCCGCCTCAGGATTGGGACAACGTCATCATCGCCACAGGTCCGCTGACCTCTCCGGCGCTGGCGCAGGCCGTGCTCGACGCGACGGGCGAGGCCTCGCTCGCCTTCTTCGATGCCATCGCGCCGATCGTGCACCGCGAATCAATCGACATGGACGTGGCATGGTTCCAGTCGCGCTACGACAAGGTGGGCCCAGGCGGTACGGGCAAGGACTACATCAACTGCCCGATGTCACGGGAGCAGTACGACTCTTTCGTCCGTGCCCTGATCGATGGCGAGAAGGGCGATTTCCGGGAATGGGAGAGGACCACCCCCTACTTCGATGGCTGCCTGCCGATCGAGGTGATGGCGGAGCGCGGGGCGGAGACGCTGCGTCACGGGCCGATGAAGCCACGGGGCCTGACCAACGCCCACAAGCCTGAGGAAAAACCCTATGCCGTGGTCCAGCTCAGGCAGGACAACAAGCTCGGCACGCTCTACAACATGGTGGGGTTCCAGACGAAGCTGAAATATGCCGAACAGGTGCGGGTGTTCCGCTCCATCCCCGGCTTGGAGAATGCGGAGTTCGCGCGGCTCGGCGGGCTCCACCGGAATACGTTCCTGAACAGCCCGCGGGTGCTGGACGATGCCCTGCGGCTCAAGGCCGATCCGCGCTTGCGTTTTGCCGGTCAGATCACCGGCGTCGAGGGTTATGTGGAAAGTGCCGCCATGGGACTGATGGCGGGGCGGATCGCTGCTGCCGAACGCAACGGCGAGGCGCTGGTGCTGCCGCCGGCGACGACGGCCCACGGTGCGCTGATCAACCACATCACTGGCGGCCACATCGAGACCACGGACGCGCGCGGGTCGTCGTTCCAGCCGATGAACGTCAATTTCGGACTGTTCCCGCCCATCGCCAAGATCAAGGTGAAGGACGGCAAGCGGCTAAAACATGCCGAGCAGGCGGTGGCCCGCAAGCAAGCCTATACAGCGCGCGCCAAGGCGGATTTCGCCGCCTGGCTCGCTGGCGCTACGGCTGCGGCTGCTGAATGATCCAGAAGTGGACGCTGCCCAGCGGCTGCGTGCCCCCCAGATTGCCGGACAACTGGTCGATCACCATGGTGACGCCGGGTGCGATCTCGACATGGAGCGGTTGCTGCTCATTGGGGTTGGCGGCGAGATTGGTTTGCGCCTGTTTGAGGAGCTCTTCCTGATTCACGGTATAGGTGCGACCGGCCAGGCGAATGATCACGTCCTTGTCGTTGGACATTGCCGTCATCGGTTCCTGAGGCTTGGAATTCGGATAGAGGCGCATATTCACAAAGGGCCCGAAGAGGTGTCCGCCCGCTGCGACCTCAATCGTCGCGGGTCGATTGGCGTTGAAGCTGATCCAATTGGCCGAGGTGGATGATGTCGAGAACCCGAGTTTCTCGTTGATGTCGTAGGCCAGCGACCACCTTGTGTAGCCCTTGGCGAAGGGCGAAGTGGGATCGCCTTCGAACCAGGGCGCCAAGCGATAAAGTCCATTCGCATCGCGGAGCGCATAAATGAAGGAAGCACCCTTGCTGGAAGCCTCTGTCGGCAGTTGCTTCCCGGGCTTCGTAATCTTGCCGTCCTTCAACACACCGTTGATTTCGAGGAGTGCCACAAGCCGGCCGAACTGACTGGAGATGGTGGTGCCGTTTGCACCCCACGGACCCGCCGCGCCAACCAGCAACAACGCGGCAGCGGCACCGACGATGGCGCGCATGTCGGCGTTGTTCTTTCGTATCGCGAGATAGATTGCCAGGGCGGCAACCCAAATGGCGACCAGCGCTATGCCGTAACGGTCAGGTGTCATGCCGTAGTCCGACAGCCGCCGCCAGATGGCGGCCACCAGCAGGACGGCGGGCACGAGGAGCGCGAAGAACCAGTAGCGCATGAAGTGGCGCAGCAGGCGCGTGCCGATGTCGCGCCACGGCCAGGCGACGAGCCATGTGGCAGTGCCGCCGACAGCGAAAATCGACACCATGGTGGCGATCTGGCCTTTCGGCAATTCGCCATCGATGGTGATCTTCACGGCATAGGCATGGAGGATCACCGCATAAATGACGGCGACCGGCACGGCGACATAGTTGACCAGCACCGCCACGCCTCGTTCCAGCAGGCTGCCTTTTTGTGCGGCCACGTCGACGGGATCGTCGAGATCACGCGGCAGGAGCGACAGGCCATAGAGCGGGCCGACGAGCGACAGGCCAGTGGTCCAGATCCGCTCGTGAATGTTGCCGGTGGACACGCCGAACAGGAGATGCAGTGTCTCGGCAATGCCCGACAGACCGAGCATGAAAACCACGGCGACGACGATGGCCAGCAGTGCGGCCAGGCCAAAGCGCAGATTGAACAGCCAGACAGCCCCCTGCTCCACGTCCCGGCGGAGAAAGGGTGCCATCATGACGAGGCCGGCCAATCCGCCGAACAGGTACAGGAAATTGGTATTGAAGGCCTGACTGAAGTATCCGGCGGCTGCCAGGATGGCACCGGCAACGAGCGCAAGAGCGAATCCCGTCACACGCGACAGGCTGCGGCCCTCGGCGAAGAGATGGGCGGCACCCGCCCCGAAGAAGGCAGCGGCGATTGCAGCTACGACGTCCCAGTCCGGTTCCGCATGCTGGTGCAGAGTGATCTGAATATAGACAAACAGGATGACGGAAAGTGCCGCCGGCACCGGAAAGCGCAGCAGCGTCGCCGACAAATCAGGAATGAGCCGATCCAGCCGTTGTGCCCAGCCCATGCAGATCCCCCCAAGAGCAACTTGACTTTTGATGGAACCATCAAAAGTCAGGTAAGTTGCTCGCTCATCAATAGGTTGGTGCGTAATTGCTTCGCCAAGACGATTCCGTCTTGGCGCATTACGCACTAGAACCGGTCCCCTCTGGCGCGCCACCACATCGTCAGCTGGCGGCGGAATTGTGACGGCTGGCAGGGCGCTTCCGGTGAACGTTCGGCGGCGGCGAGATAGAGCCCGGTCAGGCTGGCCGGGAGAAAGGCCGGCAGCGCCGCACGCGGTATGGCTCGTGCTGCCTCGCGCGCTTGTTTGAGCCGCGAGCGGGCGTGGGTCATGGCGGCGTCGCGGTCCATGCCGGGCGGCAGCGGCCTTGGTCGCGGGTGGACCAGCGCCGTTGCCGATCCATAGGCCACGCCAGCATAGCCTGCCGCCTCGGCACAGGCCGACGCCCTTGGGCCGGCGAGGATCAGGGCCGCAAGCTGAATGAGGACAGACGACGTGGCGCCCAGATGCGCTTCCAGTGCCTGCAGATCGGATGGCGGATCGTCATAGAGGTCGGCCTCACGGGCGATGACGAGTTGGCGCAGCGGTTCGATGGGCAGGCGATGGGTCCTCGCGGTTTCGGCCAGCGCCTGCGCGACCGGATGGGCGGGCGCTTGCCCCTGCTCCATGGCCTCCAGCGTATCGAGCCACCATTGATGGCGGATCAAGCCCAGTTGCGGTTCACTCACGGTCTGGGCAATGCGGGCGACTTCGGCATTGAACGCATAGAGTGACAGGAGATGCGGGCGGGCGGCATCGGGCGCGAACAGGCTTGCGAGATAACGGTCCCGGTCGGCGTCGCGCACAAGGGTCTGGCAATAGGCTTGCGCCTCGCTCACCCCGGCTGCTCCACAGCGATGAAGGCCGCGGCCACCTTGCGCTTCTCGCCCAGCAGGAGATTGTAGGTCGAGACCGCATGGCCGGTTGCCATGCAATCGAGCATCATGCCGGTGGCTTCGATCGCCTCTCGAACGGCGCGGGGCGGCCGCGCCATGGCTTTGCCGGTGCCGACAATCAGAAGGTCGACATCGCCGCGCTCGGCCAGCACGCCGCGGACATCTTCCACGGTCAACCCGTCTGGCGATGGGTTCCAGTCATAGACGCCGCTCGGCAACGCCAGGATCGAGCCGTGATGAGACATGCCAGCAAAACGAAATCCACCACCGCCATAGGAGTCGATGGTGGGCCGTCCCGGATAATATGCCGTCAAGGCCTGGCGGCCACCGCCGCCTTGGCTTCGGCCTTCTTCGATTCACGCTCGGTGCCAAACAGCAGCAGCACGGGAGCGGCCACGAAATAGGACGAATAGGTGCCGACGATGACGCCCCAGATCATGGTGAAGGTGAAGCCCGCTATCACTTCGCCGCCGAAGATATAGAGCGACAGCAGGGCGATGAGCGTGGTGGTTGAGGTGAGGATGGTGCGCGGCAGGACCGAGTTGATCGAAAAGTCGATCAGGTCGGCGAGAGGCATCGACTTGTACTTGCGCAGGAACTCACGGATACGGTCAAAGATGACGACGGTGTCGTTCAGCGAATAGCCGACGATGGTCAGAATCGCGGCGATGATCTGCAGATTGAATTCGATCCTGAGCAGGCAGAACAGGCCGATGGTGAGAACGACGTCATGCAGCAGCGACAGCACGGCGCCGGCGGCGAACTGCCACTCGAATCGGAACCAGATATAGATCAGCACGCAGATGATCGAGGCGACCACCGCGACGATACCCTCCTGCGCCAACTCGCCGGAGACCTTGGGGCCGACGACCTCGACGCTCCGGTAGTCAACGCCGGGCCCCAGCGCGTCCTTGATCTTCTGAATGGCGGCCTGCTGGGCTTCCTCGCCGCCGTCCTGCACGCCGATGCGGATCAGAACATCGTTGGGAGTACCGAACTCCTGCAACTCGGCCGCACCAAGCCCCAGTCCATTGATGGTGGACCGAAGCTGGTCGAGATTGGCAGGCTGCTCGGTGCGGATGGTGATGACGGTGCCGCCCTTGAAATCGACACCGACGTTGAGCCCAACCGTCAGGAACAACACCAGCGACAATGCACAGAGAATGCCGGAGGCGAGATAGCCGAAGCGGCTGATGCGCATGAAGCGCAGCGTGGTGCCGTCGGGAATGAAGCGAATACCTTTCATGGGATGCTCTCCGCTCTCAGAGCGGAACCTCCTTCGGCCGCGTCTTGCGCACCCAGTATGCGATGATCAGCTGGGTGAGCGTGAAGGCGGTGAACACGGTTGTGATGATGCCGACAGACAGCGTGACCGCGAAGCCCTTGATGGGACCCGAGCCGATGCCGAACAACACGGCGGCGGCGATGAGCGTCGTCACATTGGCGTCGACGATGGTACCGAGCGCGGCGCGGAAACCCGTCTCGATGGCGTTGATCGCGGTACGGCCGTTCTTCCATTCCTCGCGCACGCGCTCGAAGACCAGCACATTGGAGTCAACCGCCATGCCCATGGTGAGCACGATGCCGGCAATGCCGGGCAGCGTCAGCGTGAAACCCAAGAAGGACATGACGCCGAGCAGCAAGGTGAGGTTCGCCAGCAGGGCAATGTCGGCGAAGATGCCGAACAGGCCATAGGCGATCACCATGAAGACCAAGACGGCGGCAAGACCAATCGCACAGGCGATGAGGCCGGCGCGGATCGAGTCGGAGCCTAGGCTGGGGCCGACGGTGCGCTCCTCCACGATGGTCAGCTTGGCCGGCAGCGCGCCGGAGCGCAGCACGATGGCGAGGTCGTTGGTCTCCTGGGTGGTAAAATTGCCGGAAATCTGCCCCGACCCACCAAGGATCGGCTCATTGATGCGGGGATAGGAGACGACCACATCGTCGAGGATGATGGCGAAGGGCTTGCCGACGTTGTCGCGCGTCAGCCGGCCGAAGCGCTCGGCACCCTTGGTGTTGAAGCGGAACGAGACGACCGGGTTGTTGTTCTGGTCGAAGGTGCCCTTGGCATCGACCAAATCGGCGCCGTCGACGGTGGCGCGGCTCGATGTCTGCACCCAGATGATATTCTGCGGCTCATCCTTCACCGGCAGGGCCTTGCAATCTGGCGGCGGGTTCTGGCCCTCTGACGTCGGCTGGCTTTCGCAGAGCAACTGGAATGTGAGCTTGGCCGTGCGGTCAAGGCGGCGCTTGATCTCTTCGCTGTCCTGCACACCGGGAATCTGGACGACAATGCGGTCCTTGCCCTGCTGCTGGATGGTGGCTTCGACCACGCCGTCCGGATTGACGCGCTTCTCGATGATCTTGAGGGACTGGGCAATGGCACCGGCGACCTTGGCATCGAGACCGGGCTCGGAGAAGGAGAAGGTGATTTGCTGGGCCTGGTCCGACAGGGTGAACAGTGCGGCCGTGGCGCCGCCGCCGAAGAAGCCCGTGTCCAGCGGCTGAATCAGCTTGCGCAGCTCGGTTTTCGCCTTGTCCATGTCTTCCGGCTTGGCAATTCGCACCCGCACACCGCTGTCGAAGCGGTTGATGCCATTGTAGCCGATGCGCGCTTCACGCAGCGTGCTGCGGATATCACCTACCAGCTGCTCCGACAGGCGGTTGTGCAGGTCCTTGCGGTCGATCTCGAGCAGGATGTTGATGCCACCCTGCAGGTCGAGGCCGAGTGTCACGGGCCTCAGGCCGTAGTCTCGCAACTTGGCCCGCGTATCCGTCGGAAGCACATTTGGCAGCGCCAGGATGATGGCGAGAAGCACGGAGGCGAGAATGGCCAGCGACTTCCAGCGGGGGATGTTGAACATGGGCGGCTACTTGGTGTCAGACTTGATGGGCTCACCCTTCGCCCTGACGTCGGAGATACCAGAGCGCAGCAAGCGAATCTTGATGTTCTCACCGATCTCGACCTGGAGTTCGTTATCGTCGATGACCTTGGTGACCTTGCCAATGAGGCCGCCGCTGGTGACGACCGTGTCGCCCTTCATGACCTTCTTCAGAAGTTCCTGGTGATCCTTCATCTTCTTCTGCTGCGGACGGATGAGCAGGAAGTAGAACACCGCCATGATGGCGACGAGGGGCAGAATCATGCTGACGAAATCGCCCGCGCCGGGTGTGGCAGCCTGGGCGTAGGCCGGAGTAATAAACACGGAATGTCTCCCAATCGAAATGTGCGCGGAATATAGCGACGGTTCCCGCCATTGCAACCAATCGATTGGGGCGGCTTTACGGCCTCTCAACCCTCGGCTAAGAGGCCGCCATGACAGACATAACCGATCCTGCCCTGCTCCGCCGCATCGCCGAGGCCCTGGAACGGCTGGCACCACCGTTGCCGCCGCCTGCCGATCTGGCCGCCAACGAAGCTTTCGTCTGGCACGCCGCACCGCCGGTGCTGGAATCCGTTGCCAAGGTCAACCGGGTGGACATCGGACTGCTCAAGGGCATCGACCTGACACGTGACATCCTGATCGAGAACACCGAACGCTTCGCCAAGGGCCTGCCGGCCAACAATGCGCTGCTGTGGGGCGCGCGCGGCATGGGCAAGTCTTCGCTGGTGAAAGCGGCACATGCGCTGGTGAACGGCCAGACAGGCGGCAGCCTCAAGCTCATCGAGATCCACCGCGAGGATATCGAGAGCCTCCCGGTGCTGATGAATATCATCCGCAAGGCCGAAGAGTTCCGCTTCATCGTGTTCTGCGACGATCTCTCATTCGATTTTGATGATACGTCCTACAAGTCGCTGAAGGCGGCGCTCGACGGCGGCATCGAGGGACGGCCCTCCAACATGATGTTCTATGCCACCTCCAACCGCCGCCATCTGCTGCCGCGCGACATGATCGAGAACGAGCGTTCGACGGCAATCAACCCGTCAGAAGCCGTGCAAGAGAAAGTGTCACTATCCGACCGGTTCGGGCTGTGGCTCGGGTTCCACAATTGCTCGCAGGACGAATATCTCGATATGATCGAGGGTTACGCGAAATACTTCGGGCTTCAGGTGAGCCCCGAGGAGCTCCGTGCCGGGGCCATTGCCTGGCAGGCGACGCGCGGCAGCCGGTCCGGCCGTGTGGCCTGGCAATTCATCCAGGACCTCGCCGGCAAGCTCGGACAGAAGCTGGACGTCTAGTGCGGAATGCGCCAAGACGGAATCGTCTTGGCGAAGCAATGACGCACTAACCTATTGATGAGCGAGCAACTTATCTGACTTTTGATGGTTCCATCAAAAGTCAAGTTGCTCTGAGCGTTCAGGGCCTGATGATGGTCTTGGGCGCCTTCATCTCCCCGGCGATGATGCGGGCATAGGCCTCCGGCACCTCGTCGAGGCGGATCGGTTCCGACAGAAACTGGAGGATCTCGTCCTTCAAATGCGGCAGCAGGCGCACGGCCTCGGTCAATTCATCTGCGAAGGCGTGGCAACCCACGAGTGCCAGTTCCCGCTCGACCAGGATGGTAGGGTCGAGGTCCATGTGTCCATGGAATATACCGACCAGCGCGATCCGGCTGCCGCCGGGGACGACGTCCACCAGATGGCGCAGCAGCGGGGAGCTGCCGGTGGCCTCGACCAGACCGCTGATACCGGCAAGGCCGGGCTCATCGACGCCAACCGCCACGGCGCCCGTCACCTCGGCCACCAATTCAGCGCGGGCCAGGTTGCGGTCGGCGACCCGTACCGACACGGCCCCCTTGCGCGACAGCACCAGGGCCACCAGTGCGCCGATCATGCCGCAGCCGGTGACCAGGATCGTTTCGCCCTGCACTGGCGCCAATCGGGCCACGGCATGGAGCGCCACGGCGAGCGGCTCGGCGGTCGCCGCGACGTCCGCAGGGAGGCCCTGATCGGCTTTCAGCAGCAGGCGCGCCGGCAAAACCGTCTCCTCGGCAAAACCACCATCGCAGACCTCGCCGACGAAGCCGATGGATTGGCAGAGATGGTGCTTGCCGGTGCGGCAAGCCTCGCAGGTGCCGCACCAATAGCGCGAGTCCGCCACCACCAGGTCACCAACGTTAAAATGCCCTGCCCCAGGACCAGTTTCTGTGATGACGCCTGACAATTCGTGGCCGGGAATGCTGGGCGTGCGGCTGATCCACTGGCCAGTGCGGTAGTTGTGGATGTCGGAGCCGCAGATGCCTGCCGCCTCCACCTTCACGCGGACCTCGCCAGCTTTCAAAGCGCCGGGGCGCGGCACGTCCGCCAGCCGAAGGTCGCCCTTGCCATGGAGTTGTACTGCACGCATCGACATCGCCTCAGCCGAACTCTTTTTCGATGCGCAGCCAGTCGGCTGGATCCTTGGCCCGCGGCACCGCACCAATCGTGTTGCGGAAGGCTTCGCGCCCCTCGATGGCCTCGAGCCATTCGCGCACATGGGGCATGTCCGGCTTGGTACAGTCGAGGCCCATGTAACGATAGAGGAAGGTGCCCATGACGATGTCCCCGAAGCTGAAGGCCGAGCCGGCGAACCAGTCGTGACGGGCAAGATGGGCATCGGCGATCTTCAGCGCCTCGACGGCTTTGGACTCGGCCTCGGCCACCGCCGCGGCGTTGCGCTTTTCCGGCGCCATGCGCACGCTGTTCATGAAGATCGTGAGTACGGGCTGGGCAAAGACATTCTGCTGCCATTCCATCCACTGTTCAGCCATGGCGAGGTGTAAATGCTCGGTGGGACGCAGCTCGCCGTTGGCATAGCGGGCGGTGAGATAGCGCACGATCGCATTGGATTCGAACATGGTGACATCGCCATCGCGGATGACAGGCACCAGCCCCATGGGGTTCATGGCGAGGAAATCGGCGTCGCGGTTGCCGCCGAAGCTGCCACCCACCGCTTCACGCGTGAAGCGCACGCCCAATTCCTCAAGCGTCCACAGAACTTTCTGCACGTTGGCGGAGTTCCGCCGTCCCCATAGCGTGATCATGTGGGCCTCCTCGCGAGCAAGAGGATGCCGCATCGGGAGCCAAAAAGGCAAGAGCCCGAACCGAAGTCCGGGCCCTCATCCCTTGCAGGGGTCTCGTGACCGCGATCAGTTGGACGCGGTCGATGACGACAGATACTTGATCGGGTCGAGTGCCGTGGCGCCCTTGCGCACTTCGAAATGCAGCTGCGGGCTCGATACGGAACCGGTTTGGCCTGCCTTGGCGATAACGTCGCCGCGCTTCACCGTGTCACCGCGTTTCACGAACAGCTCCTTGGCGTGGGCATAGGCGGTGACATAGCCGCCTTCGTGGCGGATGAGGACCAGATTGCCATAACCCTTCAGCTCGTTGCCGGCATAGGCGACGACGCCGCTCTCGGCCGCACGGATGCTGGTTCCTTCCGGCACGGAGATGTTGATGCCTTCGTTCTTGAGGCCGTTCGACTTCGGGCCGAAGCCGGAGATCACCTTGCCACGGACGGGCCAGCGCATGCCGGACGCGGAGTTGTCAGCCAGCGTCTGGGGCTGGGCTTCCGGCTGCGGCGCGCCCTCTGCCGCCATCGTCGAGGGCGCGGCTTCAACCTGGTCGGTCTGCGGCATTTCGGCCACCGGCTTGGGAGCCGAGGGGGCAGTCAGCTTTGGCGGCGAGTCTTCCACGCGGGCGGTGAGGGCCTTGCCGCCAGACGGAATCTTCACGGTCTGACCGAGGCTGAGCTGGGCGTTGTGACCCAGGCCATTGGCATCGGCAATGGCATAGGGCGAGACACCATATTTGCGGCCGAGCGAGAATAGGGTTTCTCCACGGGTGACGGTGTGCATGCCCTTGGCGGACGCACGAACCGGCTGTACCACGGCGGCAGTCTGCTGGCGCGGCGGCTGCGGGGCCGGTGCCGTAGCGCGGGCCGTGGTTTGCGGCAGTGACGGGCTGGCTGCGCCTGGAATGCGCAGTGTCTGTCCGGTGCGCACCGCGTAGGGCGGCTTGATGTTGTTGGCCGCGGCCAGCTGCGCCACCGTGAGATTGTTGGCGCGGGCGATCGAATACAGCGTCATGCCCGGGCCGACCTGGACGGTTCCGGCCGCAGCGGGCGCACGCGGGGGCGCTACCCTTGCGACCTCCGGCTGCTTGTAGGCCGGGGGCTGGTAGGTGGGCTGCTTCTGCTGATAGGACCGGGTGTAATCGTATTTGGGCGGCTGCTGGACGGAGGCGTTCTTCAGCGGGCTGCTGCTGATCGAGCCCTCATCGGGGGCCTGATAGGACGGCTCTGCCGGCTTCTGCTTCTGCACCGACGCGGTGTAGACCGGATCGGCATCGGAAGGATTTTCGGAGAACCGTTCGACGGCGTTCGAACAGGCCGACAACATCACGGCGGCAGCGGCTGTGAGTAAAAACCTCGCCTTGAACGACCCCCAAGACGCGTGATGATTCATGAACGACATGCCCGGAACTCCACTACAAACAGACAAGTCGAAAATGACTTGTTTAGGTTAAGGGACAGTTATCACGCGCAGTTTTTCAGCATTTCCGCGCCAATCAGTCTTCGACCACCACCGTGGCACCGACCTTGACGCGCTCGTAGAGATCGATGACCTCCTCGTTCATCATGCGGATGCAGCCCGATGACACAGCCTGGCCGATGCTCCATGGCTGGGTGGTGCCATGGATGCGGAACTGGGTGTCCCCGATATAAATGGCGCGAGCACCCAGGGGGTTTTTCGGTCCGCCCGGCATGAAGTCCGGCAGCTTGTGGCCGCGCTTGGCTTCACGCCGGATCATCTCAAGCGGCGGACGCCAGTCCGGCCATTCGGACTTGCGCGAGACAATGTTCTCACCGCTCCACGTGAAGCCTTCACGGCCTACGCCCACCTTGTATTCGATGGCCTGGCCCAACGGCAGGATGTAATAGAGCCGGCGTGTGCCCGTCTTCACCAGGATGGAACCCGGCGCCAGCTGCGAGGCAAAAGATACTTTGCGGCTGCGCAGGCTGTCCGGGATGTCGGACTTGCGCCATGCGGCGGCCTGCGGCGCGCTGTCGTCAATGCCGCCAAACACCTGGAAGGCCTTGGGCGAGAACTTCACCTTCTCGGCGCTGGCCGGAAGTGCCAATTGAAGAGTTGCGAGCGCGACGCCCGCTGCAAACCAAATCCGCATACGCATACCCACTAGAGCAACCTCACGCTTGCTGAAGCCATCAAGAGTGAGACAAGTTGCTCGTCCAACATTAGTCTGGTGCGAAACAGCTTCGCCAAGACGATCCCGTCTTGACGCGTTGCGCACCGGGGCGTGTCCCATACGCCCAGGGCCACAATTGTGGGTGAGCAGGGTTAAGCGGTGCTTAAATTTCACCGCCCTCGCCCGCCGGGTCGAGGCGCTGCAGCATGGTGCGCGCCGTCTGCCGGGTGACGGGATGGCGCCAATGCGGTGCAATCTCGCCGATGGGCCGCAGCACGAAAATCCGATCGGCAATGCCCGGATGGGGCAGCACGGGGCGGGCTGGCGGCTTGCTGATGAGGCCGTGATAGTCGATCAGGTCCAGATCGAGTGTCCGCGGCCCCCAACGGAGTGTGCGCCGCCGGCCTGCCATGCGCTCGATGTGGTGAAGCCTGGCAAGCAACCGCTCCGGCGAAAACCCTGTCTCGATCACCGCCACGGCGTTGACGAAGGGCGCCTGATCGGTCACGCCGTAGGGCGAGGACACCAGAAGCCGCGAGGCGCGCTTGAGGCGCAAACCACCGCGGTTAAGATGGGTCAGCGCGCGCTGGACGGTCTCCTGCGGGTTGCCCCACGGTCCGGCCCGGTTCGAGCCCAATGCTACCAGAATCATTTTCACTTGAGCGCCATTCCGGGCCTGTCTAAGAGCCTCTCCATACTAGACCAGGAGATTTGATCCATGCACTTTTATGATGACGAACGCGTTGCCCTGTTCATTGACGGCTCCAATCTTTATGCCACGGCCAAGACACTCGGCTTCGACATCGACTACAAGCGGCTGCTGGGCTATTTCCGCAAGCGCTCGCGGCTCATTCGCGCCTTCTACTATACCGCGCTGCTGGATGATGCCGAGTATTCACCGATCAAGCCGCTGATCGACTGGCTGGACTACAACGGCTACCGCGTGGTGACCAAACCCGCCAAGGAATATACTGACGCCATGGGCCGCCGGAAGGTGAAGGGCAACATGGACATCGAACTGGCGATCGACGTCATGCAGCTCGCCGGGGAACTTGATCACGTCGTGCTGTTCTCCGGCGACGGCGACTTCCGCTCGCTGGTGGCGGCGGTTCAGGCCAAGGGACGCCGGGTGTCAGTTGTCTCCACGCTGACGACACGGCCGCCGATGATCGCCGATGACCTGCGCCGCCAGACGGACCAGTTCATCGACCTGGCGGATCTGCGCGATGAGATCGGCCGCGATCCTGCCGAACGCGAGGGCCGCCAGCGGGAACGCAATTATGCCCCGCAGCCTCCCAAGGAGAGCTTCGAGGACTTTGCCGATATCTGAGATGTCGGCCGTCAATCCACAGCGAGATTGCCCGTCTTGCCCCCGCCTCGTTGCCTTCCGCCAAAAGCAGCGGGCCGCGCATGGTGAGTGGTTCAACGCGCCAGTGCCGTCGTTCGGCGATCCCGATGCGCGGCTTCTCATCGTCGGATTGGCGCCCGGGCTGCAGGGCGCCAACCGGACGGGGCGGCCATTCACGGGCGATTTCGCCGGTGACCTGCTGTATGGCACACTTCTCAAGTTTGGTTTCGCAGAAGGTGAGTTCGAGGCCCGGCCAGACGACGGGCTGACGTTGAAGGACGCGCTGATCACCAATGCCGTGCGCTGCGTGCCGCCGGAGAACAAGCCGACGCCAGCGGAAATCAAATGCTGCAACACCTATTTGGGGCGGCAGATCAAGGCCCTGCCCCGCTTGCAGGCGATCGTCGCGCTGGGCCGCGTGGCCCATGATGCGACCTTGATGGCACTGGGACGGACAAGGGCACGCCATGCCTTCGGCCATGGCGCCGTCCACGTCTTCGACGAGGTGACGCTTTATGACAGCTATCACTGCTCGCGCTACAACACCAATACGGGCGTGTTGACTCCAGAGATGTTCGAAGCAGTGTTCGCGGCCGTCTGCGCCGATCTGTGAGCGGCTATCGCGGCTGGACCATGTCGAGCACGATCTCCGCGTCGCGTTCCGGTTCCGGCACCGGGAAGCGCATGGCGGCGATGACACCGTCCTGGGCGATGAATGTCATGCGTTGGAGATAGGCGACGCCGCCGGTCTCGAACAGTGGCAGACCCATGCGGCTGGAGAAGCCGCGGGTGGCATCCGACAACAGGCGGAAGGTCAGGCCATTGCGGGTGACAAAGTCCCGCTGCCATTCCGTGTCCTGCAGGCTGAGACCGTAAAGCTTCACACCTGACCTGCGAAAATGGCCGTAAGCATTTGAATAAGCTAAAGCTTGCGGCGTCGAACCGTGGGCACCGGGGATGTGGTCCCAGTTGGGGGGATCGGCAAATCCGGGGCGGCCGGTGTAGGGATAGCAGAAGATCACCGCCAGCCCCTGGAGTTTCGCCGGATTGACAGGGCTGCCGGAACTCGCTTCGAGATCGACACTGGGAAATCGGCGCCCGATGAGATGTGACATCAGGTTCACGGTGACTAGCCCCTGTCGCGCAGTAGCCGCGATTTTTCGCGATTCCAGCTGCGTTCCTTGATGGTTTCGCGCTTGTCGTGGAGTTTCTTGCCGCGGGCCAGCGCGATGTCGACCTTGACCCTGCCGCGGCCGTTGAAGAACATCTTGAGCGGCACGACGGTGAGCCCCTCACGCGCCACGCCATTGGCGAGCTTGTCAATCTCCTTGCCATGGAGCAGCAGCTTGCGCGGCCGCTTCGGCTCATGGTTGAAGCGGTTGGCCTCGCGGTATTCCGGAATGTTGGAGTTGATGAGCCACATCTCGCCACCCTTCATGGTGGCATAGGCTTCGGCGAGGTTCATATGGCCGGTGCGCAGAGACTTGACCTCCGAGCCCTTGAGCTCGATCCCGGCCTCGAAGGTCTGCAGGATTTCATAGTCGTAGCGGGCACGCCGGTTATCGGAAATAACCTTGATGCCCGCTTCCTTGCGCGACGCCTTGGCGCCGCCGCTCTTTGAACTCATGTCAGTTCAGCAGTCCCGCATGCACCATGGCGTCGCGGACTGTCTGCTTGGTTGCCTCGCTGACCGGCACCATCGGGAGGCGGGCTTCCGCGTCGCAGATGCCGAGCAGGCTGGCGGCATACTTCACCGGGCCGGGGCTGGTTTCGACGAACAGCGCATGATGCAAGGGCATCAAACGGTCCTGAAGCTGCAGCGCCTTGGCGTAGTCGCCCTTCAGCGTCGCCTCCTGGAACTCGGAACACAGGCGGGGTGCCACGTTGGCGGTCACCGAAATGCAGCCGACGCCGCCGTGGGCATTGAAGCCCAGCGCCGTGCCATCCTCGCCCGAGAGCTGGATGAATTCCGTGCCAGAAGCCAGACGCTGGCGCGAGGGCCGCGTCAGGTCGGCCGAGGCGTCCTTGGTGCCAACGATGTTCTTGCAGTCGTGGCTGAGCCGGGTCAGCGTCTCCACCGAGATGTTGGCCACCGTGCGGCCCGGCACGTTGTAGACGAAGATCGGTATGTCGACGGCATCGGCGATCGCCTTGAAGTGGGCGTAGAGCCCGTCCTGCGTCGGCTTGTTGTAATAGGGCACGACGACCAGTGCAGCGTCGGCACCAGCTTCCTTGGCGTGAACCGTGTACTCGATGGCTTCGGCGGTGCTGTTGGAGCCCGTGCCGGCAATGACGGGCACCCTGCCCTTGGTTTCCGCGATGCAAATCTCGATGACGCGCTTGTGCTCGTCCGGATTGAGCGTCGGGCTCTCGCCGGTGGTGCCGACGGGGACGAGACCGTGGCTCCCCTCGCCGATCTGCCAGTTGACGAATTTGCGGAACGCGTGCTCGTCCACTTCACCATTCTTCATTGGGGTGATCAATGCGGGAAACGAACCTCTGAACGGCACGGTGCAAGCTCCGGTAATGACTTGGAAACCATAAGATGCGTAGGATGTGGAGCCAAGCCGCCCCCCACAACCGGCGCGGCACCATAGACGCTTGATCCACGGCGGGCAAGCGTCCGTGATCCGTCAGGACGACACAGGATCGGCATATTTCACGGGTAACAGCAGTTTACGGTAGAGTTTTGATCCACATGCGTATTTCCACCCTTCTCAGAACCAGTCTCTTTGCACTCTTCGCCGCCACCGCCATGATTTCGCCGCAGGTCTTTTCCACGGATGGCCAAGCCTATGCCGAACCCAAGGTATCCAGCGATGCGATCCAGGCCGCACGGCTGGCGCTGAAAAAGGATTTCACCGGTGCGGGCCAGGCGGCTGCCCGGGCGCGCGATCCAGCCGCGCAGAAGCTGGTCGAACTCCTCTATCTCCGCGAACACCCGAACGACGCGGGCTACGGGCGGATCATGGCCTTTCTCGACGCTGCGCCAAACTGGCCGCTGACGGATTCGCTGCTCAAGCGGGCCGAGCGCTCGCTCTATGTGAACAACGAGCCGGCCTCCCTGATCCTTCAGCATTTCGGCAAGCGCAAGCCGACGACGCCTGAGGGATCGCTGGCGCTGGCCCGCGCCCTTCTCGCCAATGGCGACAAGGATACGGCGCGCAAGTTCGTGCAGCGGGTTTGGCACGATGCCGACATCGATGCGTCGCTGGAAAATGCCGTGATGAAGGAATTCGGCAATCTGCTGTCGGACAGCGATCACGAAAAGCGCCTGTGGCGGCTGGTCTATGCACAGGAAACCAATGCCGCCATCCGCGCCTCGAAGCGGCTGTCGCGCGACTATCAGAAGGCCGCGAGCGTGGCCCAGCTGCTGATCCGCCGTTCGGGTGGTGCCGACAAGAAGTATGCAGCGCTGCCGAAATCCATGCGCGAGAAGCTGGGCATGAAATACGCGCTCACCCGCTTCTACAGGCGCGGCGAACAATATTCGAAGGCGCGGGCTGTCCTGGCCACCATTCCGGGCGATCCGGTTGCCATGGGCGATCCCGGCGCCTGGTGGATCGAGCGCCGCATCATCGCGAGGCATTCGATTGGGCTCAAGGAGCGCAAGAATGCCAAGGCGGCCTATCAGATCACCCGCGCACACGGCTTTTCCAGCGGGGACAATGCCATCGAGGGCGAGTTCCTGTCCGGCTGGATCGCCCTGCGCTTCCTGAAGGATCCCGGCACTGCGCTGAAGCATTTCACCAGGCTCGGCGAGGTGGCAGACAACCGCACCGAAAAGGCCCGGGCCGGCTATTGGAAGGGCCGCGCGCTGGAGGCCATGGGACGCAAGGGCGATGCTGCATCCCAGTATCGCGAGGCGGCACAGTATTCGACCGTCTATTACGGCCAGCTGGCGCGTGAAAAGATCGGCCGCGGCAAGGTGCCGGAAGAAATCGAGAGCGGGGCGTTCTCCGATGCCGCCAGGGCGCGGGTCGACAAGGACGAAGTGATCCGCGCTTTCAAGATGGTGTCCGAGGCGGGCGGCAAGAGCCAGTTGCCGTGGTTCCTGTGGTCGATCGCCAGCCGCTTCAACACCGTCGACGAGATGAATGCGGCTGCCGACGTGGCATGGAGCGAAGGTGGTCCGTTCCTGGCGGTCCGGCTTGCCAAGGCCGCGGCACAGCGCAACCTCGACATCGACAGCTGGGGCTATCCGGTGCATGCCCTGCCCGACTGGAAGGACATGGGCAAGCCCGTGGAACGCCCGCTGGTCTTCGCCCTGTCGCGGCAGGAAAGCGAATTCAACCCGACGGCGGGCAGCAGTGTCGGCGCCCAGGGGCTGATGCAGATCATGCCGGGTACGGCGAAGATGATTGCCAGGCAATATGGGCTCAGGTACCGGAATGGCGTTCTCACTGGCGATCCTTCCTACAACGTTCAACTCGGCGCCGCGCATCTGGGCGATCTCGTCGCCGACTTCGAAGGCTCCTATGTGCTGACGCTGGTGGCCTACAATGCCGGACCGCGCCGTTCACGCGAGTGGGTCGAGGAATATGGCGACCTGCGTGCCGGCGAGATCGATCCGATCGACTGGGTGGAATCGATCCCCTTCCACGAGACGCGGCATTATGTGCAGAAGGTGCTGCAGAACCTGCATGTCTACCGTTCGCGGCTGGCGCCCAAGACCGTGCGCCCTATGTCGGCGGACCTCGGACGCGGTGCGACGTCTGACAGCCTGAGCGTTGCGACCACGGCGCCGGCCGACGCTAAGCCGAAGCCGGCCGCCTGTGGTGCCAAGTCGATCGCCGAAATCATCGAGGTCTGCGATTGATGGATGCTCCGTATGCGGAGGTTCAGATACGCGCGGATGACGGCGTCGATCTCTATGCCCGTGACTATGGCCCGCGAGAGAGCCAGCTGACGCCCGTCGTGTGCCTGCCCGGCCTGACGCGCAACGCCAAGGATTTCGAGACCATCGCGCCGCGGCTGGCGAAGACGCGGCGGGTCATTGCACCCGACTTCCGCGGCCGTGGCAAATCCGGGCGTGCGGAAGACCCTTTCACTTACCGGCCAGAAATCGAGCTCGCCGATACGCTGGCGCTGCTCGATCATCTCGCCATCGGCCGCGTTGGCGTCATTGGCACGTCGCGCGGCGGCATCGTGGCCCTGGTGATGGCAGCACGGGCGCTGGAGCGTCTGGCGGGCGTGGTGTTCAACGATATCGGTCCCCGCATCGACAAGGCCGGATTGCTGCGGATCAGGAGCTATCTCGGCGTCAATCCGGTGTTGGCTGGGTGGTCCGAGGCGGTCAACGCCATGAAGGCCACCAACCCAGGCTTTCCCTGCTTGAGCGATGACGAATGGATGGCCTTCGCTCGGAGGGTCTTCCGCGATGAGGACGGCAGGCCGCACATCGACTATGATCCGCGGCTGACTGAAACATTTCCGTCCACGGACGACATCGAAACCGGCAAGGTGCCGGAATTGTGGCCGCTGCTGGACTTGATGGCGGATGTGCCGGCCGTCGTGCTGCGCGGCGAAAATTCAGACCTGCTGAGCGCACAGACAGTGAGCGAGATGCAAGCCCATCACCGCAATCTCTCGGCCGTCACGGTCAAGGACCGCGGCCACGTGCCGTTTCTCGACGAGCCCGAATGCGTTGCGGCCATCGACCAGTGGCTGTTGGAGATCGACCGCAGCCCATCCTGAATATTCGTCAGGAACGCCGGGTCGCCTCCCCGGAGCCGGTCTTTCCATCTTCGTCAACCTTGCCACCGGAACCATAGAGGCGCCGGAACTCTTCTTCCTTGCCGTCCGCCAGCAGCCTCGCCTGCGCAATCCACTCTTCGCGGCCGATACGCCCATTGAACTTGAGGTGATCGTCAACCCAGGCCACCTGCTCCACGGTCCATTCCGCGATCTGGTCGAAGTGGAAAAACCCGAGGGTGTGCAGTATTTTCTCGTTCTTGGGACCGATGCCGCTGATGCGCTGGAGGTCATCGGGCTTGCCGTCGCGGGCCTGCTCAAGGCCCTTGGGCCGGTCCATGCGCATCGCGGTATCGGCGATGCCCATCGACAGATTGGCCGCCTGCGCCGAATCCATTTCCACCAGCTTCGGCACGGCCGGCTCAACCGGCTGAACAGGATCTGGTTCCGACTCAGCGAGGGTGCCGGGGTGCGGCGCCTCAGCCTCTGCGCTGCCGAAAATGCTCCGCAGCAGCCAGCCGATCAGGCAGCCGATGAAGAAGGCCAGCAGCGTCCACAGGGCAAATTCAATGATGTAGTGGGTCATTCGCGGCCCTCCTCAGCACGGCGGTTGCCCGACTCCCGCCAGCCGACCCAAATGCCGAGTGCCAAAGCCATGAGCAGCCAGAACCAGTGGTGCTGAACCACGTAGAACGTGTCGTGAAAATTGAAGAAGTCGGTCACTGGGCTACTCCTTCCCTGGTGATGGAGAGGACGACGCGGCGGTTCTTCGCCCGCGCATCGGCGGTGCGCTCCGGATCCTCGGGATCGCTTTCGCCATAGGCCCTGATGGTCGTCCGCGACGGTGACAAGCCTTCGCCGGCCAGCGCATCGATGACGGCCTGCGCCCGGCGGATGCTGAGGGCCCTGTTGTAGAGCCTGCCGCCAAAGTAATCGGCATGGCCCTTGACGATGAGACGCCGGTCACTGCAACGCTCGTCGTTGAGGAATTCGGCCACGCGCTTCACCAGATCACGGCTGGTCTCTGGCAGGTCCCAGCGGTCGAAGGCGAAATGAATGGCATGGGTCGCCTCGAGCTTGGCAAATTCACCCTCGCAATCATACGGTGGAGGCGGTGGCGGCGGCGGGGCCTTGATCTCGAGCTCCCTGGTTGTCGCATCACGCACGACCTTGCCCTGGCCATCGGCGGTTTCGGCGACGACGTCGTAGACGCCGGGGTCCAGCGGCTGCGACAGCCGCAGCGACCACGTGCCGGCCTGGGTGGTGAGCGCCGCATCCTGGCCGAGGATGGCTGCGACACCCGTGCCGGCAATGGAGACCCTGAGGCTCTTTGCAATCTTGTCGTCCCACGTGCCGGTGATCGCGGCCGGCGAGCCTTCGCCACTGTAGGACTGCACGGTCGGAAACGCCATTTCCGGCGGCGGAGGTGGCGGTGGCGGCGGAGGCGGTGGCGCCTTGATCTCGAGTTCGCCGCTCGTGGCATCGCGCACCGTCTTGCCCTGGGCATCGGTGGTTTCGGCGACGACATCGTAGACGCCGGGTTTGAGTGTCTCCGGCAATTTCAGGAGCCAATGCCCGGAACCATCCGACGAGAGTGCGGAATCGCTGCCCAACATCGCCGTGATTCCAGCGGCTTCGATGGTGACCTTGAGGGTCTTTGCGACCTTCTCGTCCCATGTGCCGAGGATCGCCGAGGGCACGCCTTCCCCGCTGTAGGGCTGCACGGTCGGCAGCGCCATTTCCGGTGGCGGTGGGGGTGGTGGCGGAGGTGGCGCCTTGATTTCCAACTCGCCAGTGGTGGCATCGCGCACCGTCTTGCCCTGGGCATCGGTGGTTTCGGCGACGACATCGTAGACGCCGGGTTTGAGTGTCTCCGGCAATTTCAGGAGCCAATGCCCGGAACCATCCGACGAGAGCGCGGGATCGCTGCCCAATATCGCTGTGATTCCAGCGGCTTCGATGGTGACCCTGAGCGTCTTTGCGACCTTCTCGTCCCATGTGCCGAGGATGGCCGAGGGCACGCCCTCGCCGCTGTATGACAAAACCGTAGGCAGCGCCATCTCGGGCGGCGGTGGTGGTGGCGGCGCCTTGATTTCCAACTCGCCAGTGGTGGCATCGCGCACCGTCTTGCCCTGGGCATCGGTCGTCTCGACGACGACATCGTAGACGCCGGGCTGGAGCGTCTCCGGCAGTTTCAAAAGCCAATGCCCGGAACCATCCGACGAGAGCGAGGGATCGCTGCCCAAAGCCGCTGCGATTCCAGCAGCTTCAATCGATACCTTGAGCTTCTTTGCGACCTTTTCGTCCCATGTGCCGAGGACGGCCGAGGGCACGCCCTCGCCGCTGTACGATTGCA
>CAZECZ010000003.1:0-3293 GCA_964510815.1 uncultured Aestuariivirga sp. | reverse complement strand
TCGTCCCATGTGCCGAGGACGGCCGAGGGCACGCCCTCGCCGCTGTACGATTGCACGGTCGGCAGGGCCATTTCCGGCGGTGGCGGTGGCGGCGGCGGTGGAGGCGGGGGTGGCGCTTTGATTTCGAGTTCGCCCGCAGTGTCGTCGCGCAGTGTCTTGCCCCGGCTGTCCGCAGTTTCAACCGTAACCTCATAGACGCCGGGCTCGAGCGCGGCTGGCAACTTCAAGCGCCAGTGCCCCGACCCATCCGTGGACAGCGCCGGGTCAGTGCCCAGCGTTGCCGCAATCTTGATGCTCGGGCCTTCGACAGTAACCTTGAGCTTTGTTGCGACGCCCTCGTGCCACGTCCCGCCTATGGTTTCAGGCACGTTCTGGCCGCTATAGGCCGTGACCGTCGGTGGTTCCATGGCGGGCGGCGGGGGCGGCAGAGGGAGGATGTCGAGTTCTCCCGCCGTGCCGTCGCGGATGACTTTTCCTGCTACGTCCTGGGTTTCCACGACGACATCATAAGTGCCAGGCTTCAGGTCCTCCGGCAGCTGCAATGTCCAGTTTCCAGCTCCATCGGAGGTCAGCGCATCATCCTGGCCGAGCGTTGCGGCAATGTTGGCCGCGCCAATGGTCACCCTCAGATGCTTGGCAACCTTTTCATCCCAGGTTCCGAGGATCGCTGCGGGTACCCCGATGCCCCGATATGCTGCGACCGTGGGCGCCGTCATCTGCGGTGGCGGCGGTGGCGGTTCCTTGACGAGAATTTCTGAACGCGTCTGGTCTTTCGCCACCCGGCCCCGCGAATCGGCCGCTTCCGCGACCACGTCGTAGCTTCCAGGGGGGAGGTCAGACGACAGCGTCAAGGTCCATTTGCCAGCTGCCGACGACAGTTTGCCCTGCCCCAATGTCTCCTGGATACCGGCGGACGGAAGACCGACCTTCAGGCTTGTCGCATTTTGCCAGTCCCAGGTGCCCGTGATCTGGTGAGGACTGCCGATGCCCGAATAGAGATCGACGGCCGGAGCCGCCGGGCCGCTGGCATCAACCGTGAGTTCGTCGTGGGTCGTGTCTGCCAGCACCTTGCCGTCTGCGCCGGTGGACTTGACCTCGACATCATAGATGCCGTCTGCAAGTGGCGACGGTAGCGTGAATGTCCAGTTGCCGATTCCATCGGACGTCAACGCCTCGCCCTGCCCCAACACAGCCGTTTGCCCGCCCACCGAAACCTCGAGCGATGCCGCGGCCATCTCCGACCAGGTACCATGCACGACGGGCCGCGCCACGGTCTCCACCGAAGCCACGACGGTCGGCGCGCTCATGACTGGCGGCGGTGGCGAAGATTCGGCAATCCTGACGGCGCCCGCAGTCACGGCTTTTGAGATGTTGCCCGCCTTGTCGGCGGTCTCCGCCGTGAGATCATAGCTGCCGGATGCCAGTTCGATGTCGGGCGTCAGCGACCACGTGCCCTGTCCGCCAGAGGACAACGCGGCATCCTTGCCAAGTGTCCACAGCTTGTCGCCCAGCTTCACCGCCAGTGACACCGCATCGCCTTCGGCCCAGGTTCCCGACACCGTGAAGGGCTGTGCCGTGACCGTCACCGGCTGGACGGTTGGCGCAGCCGGGGCCGTCGTGTCGATCGTCAATTTGCCGGGCTCTGCCAGCATCGCCGTGCGGCCAAAGCGGTCGCCAGCTTCGACGGTTATGGGATAATCACGATCGGGCAGCGGGGAGGACAGCTTGAGATGCCAATCCTTGCCGCTCGTGGTCAGTTCTGGGGATTGGTTCAGTACATAGGGCGTATCGCCAACTGTCACTTTCAGGGCGTTGGCGACATCCGACGGCCAGGTGCCGCTGATTTCCGGCGTTGCCGAAGCACTCAGCAATGATTCGACCGTGGGCGGAACAAGCTCCGGCGGCTGCGGAACAGTGACCGCCCCTGCACTCACGATCTTCGCGACATTGCCCGCCTTGTCCGCGGTTTCCACCGTCAGATCATAGTGGCCCGGCGCCAGGTCGATGTCAGACGTCAGCGACCACTTGCCCTGTCCGTCAGAGGACAACGCGGCATCCTTGCCCAGTGTCCACAACCTGTCGCCCAGCTTGACCACAAGTGACACCGCATCACCCTCGGCCCAGGTTCCCGACACCGCAAACGGCTGTTCCGCGACGGTCACCGGCTCGACCGTCGGCGCCGACGGGGCCATTGTGTCGATGGTCAGTTTGCCCGGCGCGGCGCTGACGGCAGTCCGGCTATACTTGTCGCCCGCTTCGGCGGAGACGTCATACTCGCCGTCGGCCAAAGGCGAAGCCAGCTTCAGTGTCCAGGCATCGCCATCTGCCGTGAGTTCGGGCGAAGTTCCCAAAGTATAAGGTGACTCGCCCACGGTGATTTTGAGGCTGTTGGAAAGGCTCGCGCCCCAGGTGCCATGGATGGCTGGAGCCGGTTCGCGGGTCAGGAGCGAATCGACGGCGGGCTGTGGAAGGGCGGGCGGTTCGACCACGCGGGCCTTGGAGTCGACCCGGCGGACACCATAGGTGCCCAACACGGTATCGAGGGCCTTGTCCAGATAAGCCTGAAAAGGCGAATCGCCGGTGAGAACCACGTCGCGGCCCTCCACTGAGACTTTGGCCCAATCGGCACCGGCCTCGGCTAGCCGCGTTTCCACACTGGCTTGAAGGCCGGACTGCAGGGATTTCGCCTGGATGAACAGCCCCGCGAGAAACGGCAAGACAGCGATCGGAGCGAACACGATCCACCTGGACGGACGAAAAGACATAAGAGAATCCCCTGAAATCCCGGATTTGCCGTCTTATCCGCCAAGATTCGCGGCGTGTCGAGGCCTCGGCTGCCGTCCGTCCGGTCCGATTCCAAGGGTCGCCGATGTCTTTGCCCCTTGGGCGCCGCGAGTGTGGCAAGACGGTGGGGACTGCCGCCCCACGGTCATCCGCCACACTCCCGGCGCATTCGTTAACCATTCCTTAATTTGCTGTAATCGCTTGATAATTCTCCGTCGCCTCAGGCCCGCTGCAAACTGTGGCAATTCCGACACATGCGGCCAAATTCTGGCCAGAAGCGCTTCTCTTGCGTTGACGGCGAACGGGTTTGAGGCGACAAAGGCACCGTGCTCGATCGACTCGTGCATTGCCTTCCAGCACCGTTTGCAGGGGATGGGGGGGCTACTCAAACTCCGAAGACTTGGGAGAACAAAATGAAGATGATTAAGATGGCGCTTCTCGGTGGTGCGGCTCTGGCCGTGACTGCCGGCGTTGCCCGCGCCGACGAACTGGCCGACCTCAAGGCCCAG
>CAZECZ010000002.1:0-67531 GCA_964510815.1 uncultured Aestuariivirga sp. | reverse complement strand
TTGGGTTCCTTACCAGAGACGTAGAACCTCCGCCGGCCATGCCAACACCGCTTTACCTGCGGGCCCCGGATGCCAAACCTCAGCCGCAGGTTTCTCGTCCGACTGCTGCCCTGAACTTCACGCAAGTTGGAATGGAAGGGTCCGCGCTTCTGTCCCGACTTCATGCGTCGTGCTTTGAAGAACCGTGGACCGGCGTTGCATTCCAGGAACTCTTGGCGACGCCGGGCACATCTGCCGTCGTCGCCAACCAGGCCGGCAACCCCGTCGGCTTCCTGGTCACGCGAAGTGCTGCGGATGAAACGGAGATCATAACCGTTGGCGTGCTCCCCAGCCTGCGCCACAGAGGCATTGCCAAAGCCATGATCCAACATCAGTTTTCTGCACTGGCAGCTGCCGGTGCCAGGATCGCATTCATCGAGGTCGCCAGCTCGAATGTGGCGGCGCAAGCTCTCTACCGCTCCCTCGGCTTTGCCGGCGTCGGGGTTCGCCGAGGATACTATCCCAAGCCCGGACAGGCTCCCGAGGATGCCATCGTGATGCGGCGGACACTCGCCGCGTGAGCAAGATCAGGCCAGCCATCGTCCTCACGGTTTTCGCGCTGTTCACACTGCCGCTGATGCCGCTGCAGCAGTTGTTTGTTTGGGTCTGGCCTTCGATGGCAAGGCGTTTCCCCATGCACTATCACCGCGTGGTCTGCCGCATTCTCGGTATCAAGGTGACCTCTGTCGGAGACGTGCCGACGAAGGGCCCGCTCCTGCTCGCCAGCAATCATGTGAGCTGGCTCGACATCGTCGTGCTGAGCGCCGTTGCGCCGCTTTCATTCATCGCCAAGCGCGAGGTCAATGGCTGGCCGTTCTTCGGTTCCCTAGCCAGACTCCAGCGCACCGTCTTCGTGGACCGCGACCGTCGCCATGCCACCGGAAATGCCCGGAACGAAATGCGTGAACGTCTCAAGTCCGGCGATATTCTCGTGCTGTTTCCGGAGGGCACATCCAGCGACGGAATTCACGTTCTTCCGTTCAAAAGCTCGTTTTTCGGTGCTGCGGAATATGAAGGCGTGCTGGTTCAGCCGGTCACGCTCGCCTATGCCGGGCACCGCAACCTGCCAATGACACGGCGGCTGATGCCGAACTATGCCTGGTATGGCGACATGGACCTTGCACCCCACCTTTGGCAGGCCGTCGCCCAAGGGCCCATTGAAGTGACGGTCATCTGTCATCCGGCACTCAGTCTCTCAGGCGAACGCACCCGCAAGCACCTGGCCCGGCATGCCGAAGATGAGGTGAGGGCCGGATTGTCGCTGGCGCTTCACCATCCCCACAAAATCCGCTAGATGCGGAGCCATGGAACTTCGCGACAAGAAGGTCTTTGTCAAGACCTACGGATGCCAGATGAACGTCTATGACAGCGAGCGCATGCATAACGTGCTGGCTCCGCTTGGCTATGCGGAAACGACAACTCCCGACGACGCCGATCTGGTCATCCTCAACACCTGCCACATCCGGGAGAAGGCGGCGGAAAAGGTCTACTCCGAGCTTGGCAAGATCCGGCGCATGAAAGAGGCCCGGACGGACGCCGGCGGCGACATGGTGATCGCGGTCGCTGGCTGCGTGGCGCAGGCCGAGGGCGAAGAAATCGTCCGCCGTGCGCCCGTCGTCGATCTGGTATTCGGCCCCCAAACCTACCATCGCCTGCCTCAACTCCTGGCCCGGCGGGCCCAAGGAGAACGCGCCGTCGTCGAAACGGAATTTCCGGTGGAGGACAAGTTCGAGCAGCTACCCCGGGATGACGTGACAGCGCGGGGCGTGTCGGCGTTTCTGACGGTTCAGGAAGGTTGCGACAAGTTCTGTACCTTCTGTGTCGTGCCTTACACGCGGGGCTCGGAATATTCACGCCCGGTGTCCCAGGTCTTGTCGGAAGCCGGAAAACTCGCACAACGTGGGGTTCGCGAGGTGACACTGCTGGGGCAAAACGTCAACGCATACCACGGCGCAGGGCCAGATGGCGGGCACGTAACGTTAGCAGGCCTCGTCGCCGAACTGTCACGGATCGAGGGTATCGACCGGATCAGATACACGACCAGCCACCCGAGAGACATGACCGACGACCTGATCGCGGCCCATGCGGAGAACGACAAGCTGATGCCCTATCTGCATCTCCCCGTGCAAGCCGGGAGCGATACCATTCTCAAGGCCATGAATCGCGGCCATACCACCGAGCAGTACCTGCGTCTTATCGAGCGCATCCGCGCCGCCCGGCCGGACCTTGCCCTGTCGGGCGATTTCATCGTCGGTTTCCCCGGCGAGACGGATGCCGACTTCCGCGGCACACTGGAACTTGTCCAAAACGTCAAATATGCCAGTGCTTTCTCCTTCAAATACTCCGTAAGGCCAGGAACGCCGGCAGCCGAATCCGGGAAACAGGTGTCAGAGGCCGAGAAGACCAACCGATTACATGACCTTCAAGCCCTGCTTCTTGAACAACAGCGGGACTTCAACCGATCGGTGATCGGCCGTACCGTGCCGGTGTTGCTGGAAAAACCCGGACGCCATGCTGGCCAAGTCGTCGGCAGGTCGCCCTATCTTCAGGCTGTGCACCTTGAGGCCGGTCTGGACCTTATCGGAATGATTGTCGATACCCATATCACTGGGGTTGGAAGTAACAGCCTTTCGGGTCAATATGCCCGGGCGGCCTAATGATTCTGGAGAAACGATTCATTGAATCAGCCTGACACTGCGGCTCACCCCGTGTCGAATGTAACCGCGTCGCCGACTGGCGACTCCCAGGCCCTCACCCTCGCCTTCGATGACAATCGGCTATTGTCCATCCTGTGTGGTGAACATGACGAGCATCTGGCCCTCATCGAGCATCGTTTGGCCGTTGACATTACACCGCGTGGCAATCGGCTTGCGGTGCGGGGCGGTGAACAGGCGAGGACCATGGCGCGTGACGTACTGATGGCCTTGTATACACGGGCCCGGCGTGGACAGGATCTCTCGAAGGGGGAAGTTGAAGGAGCCATCCGCATGCGCGAGGCAGCCAACGCAGAAGTGTCGGCGACGGCCATCCGTACGCGCCGCAAATTGGTGGAACCGCGCACCCCGGCGCAAGGGGCTTATGTCGAGGCGATCCGCCGGAATGAACTTGTCTTCGGTGTTGGACCAGCCGGCACGGGCAAGACCTATCTGGCCGTGGCTTGCGCAGCAGAGGCCATGATGAATGGCCAAGTCGATCGTATTGTTCTCTCCCGCCCTGCCGTCGAGGCAGGCGAACGGCTGGGATTTCTCCCCGGCGATATGAAGGAAAAGGTCGATCCCTATCTTCGTCCGCTCTACGACGCCCTGTACGACATGATGCCGGCGAGCCTCGTTGCCAAGGGCATTGCCGAGAACCAGATCGAGATTGCGCCGCTGGCCTTCATGCGCGGGCGAACTCTGTCGTCGGCCTTCATCATCCTGGACGAGGCACAGAACACCACACCGCAGCAGATGAAGATGTTCCTTACACGTCTTGGCGAAGGTAGCCGCATGGTGGTGACGGGAGATCCGACCCAGGTCGACTTGCCCTCCGGTGTCACGTCAGGACTGGCAGATGCCGTATCCGTGCTGAAAGACATTAAGGGTGTTGCATCGCTGGCTTTCACGAACCAGGACATCGTGCGCCATGCGCTGGTTGGCCGCATCGTTGCCGCGTATGACTCTCAGGACAAGAAGGCCGCAAGACCACGGAAATGACGATCGATATCGACGTCGAAGATGAACGCTGGGGCCGAATTCCCAAACTTGAAGATCTGACCCAGCGCGCGGCAACAGCGGCTTTCGATGCAGCCGGTTTTGACGGGTCCGGCCACGTTGTGACCATCCTCTTTACCGACGATGACGCAATAAAGACGCTCAATGCAGAGTGGCGCGGTAAGTCCTTACCGACCAACGTGCTGTCCTTTCCGGCGCCCGAAGATCTCCCCATGCCGCCTGGAGAAGACAGACCCTTAGGCGATATCGTTCTTGCCTCGGGTGTCGTGGCGCGCGAGGCTTCTCAACAAGGCAAGTCGTTGCCTGACCATGTGGCGCATCTTATAGTCCATGGCATCCTTCACCTTTTGGGCCATGATCACGAGGATGATGACGAGGCTGACAGGATGGAGCGTCTCGAAACAGAGATCCTGAAAGGACTTGGTATTTCCGACCCCTATGAGCGACAGTGACAGTAGCGGCAATGGGCCCCTGACCGACGCCCGCCGGGACAGCTTGTGGAAGCGCATCAGAAGCCGCTTCGGAAAGGGCCGTGAGGTTGGGCTCCGGGAGAGCCTCGAGGGTGCACTCGAAAGCCACGAGGCCCAAAATCCGGGGGAATCCGTCCGCGAAGAGGCCAAGTCGATGATGCTGAACATCATCGAGTTTTCCGGCCTGAGGGTCGACGACGTCATGGTGCCGCGGGTCGATATCGTCGCCATCGACGAGACTGACACAATGCGCGATGTGCTGGAGAAGTTCATCGAGGCGAACCACTCACGGATGCCCGTGTTTCGCGAGACGCTGGACGGCGTCACGGGGATGATCCACGTCAAGGATTACCTCCGGTGGATGGTTGCGCGCGGGGCAAAGCGCAGGCGACGGAAGCAGGATAAGCCGGACATCCCGGAGGCCACGGAAAAGAGCGAAAAGCAAGGGCCAGGCGGCTTGTCCATCCCGGCAACGGAACTGTCTATTCCGGTGAAGCAGGCGGGCCTCAACCGCAGCGTCTTGTTCGTGCCGCCGTCGATGCCGGCAACCGACTTGCTGGTCCGGATGCAGGCCAGTCACACCCACTTGGCAATCGTGATCGACGAATACGGGGGGACCGAGGGATTGGTGTCCATCGAGGACCTTGTGGAAGTGATTGTGGGCGATATTTCCGACGAACACGACACGGATGAGGATCTCGATGTCAAACCGGTCGATGCCAACGTGTATAGCGCTGACGGTCGGACGGACATTTCAACACTGGAGGAGCTTCTCGGCGTGGACCTCCTCTCCGAGGAAGACGAAGAAGAAGCGGATACACTAGCCGGACTGGTGTTCAAATTGGCAGGACGAGTGCCTACCCGAGGCGAGATTATCCGGCACCAAAGTGGCATCGAGTTCGAGATCGTCGATTCAGATCCTCGCCGTGTCAAGCGCTTGCGAATTCACGTGAAAGATATCTCGCGCAACCCGGACACGCAGACTCATCAAGAACAAGGCAGCTAACTCATCCGTTTGTTCTTTAAATGTTCTTGACGACCTAAGGGCAAGTCCTGTAGCGTCCCATCCATCTCCTTTGGGATGGAAATATGACGTCGAGAGTCACCACCATTGCATTCCAGGGCATCGAGCCAGTGACAGTCGATGTCCAGGCACAGTTTGTTTCGGGGCAAGTTCAATTCCACGTGGTCGGCCTCGCCGACAAGGCCGTTGCGGAAAGCCGGGAGCGTGTTCGTGCGGCGTTGCATGCCATCGGACTGGCTTTGCCGGGCAAGCGGATCGTGGTGAACCTGTCGCCTGCCGACCTGCCCAAGGAAGGTAGTCATTTTGACCTCCCGATCGCCCTGGCCCTGCTGTGTGCTCTCGGAATCGTGCCCCATGATTTCCTCATGCGATACCTGGTCATGGGTGAACTGGCACTGGATGGAACAATTCTTGGCGTCTCGGGTGTCCTTCCCGCTGCAATCGCTGCCAATGGCAAGGACATGGGACTGATCTGCCCCAAATCTTCAGGGCCGGAAGCCGCTTGGGCGGGAGATGACGTCGACATTCTCGCGCCGGAGAACCTCATCCAGATCATCAACCATGTCAAAGGTTCCCAGGTCCTGACGCGGCCGAAACCCGGGATCGCCAAGGACCCCGACGTGCTTCCTGATCTGCGGGACATCAAGGGACAGGAAGCTGGCAAACGGGCCCTGGAAGTGGCTGCGGCAGGCGGCCACCACATGCTCATGTGGTTGTCAATAGACCCCGGCTGCACTGACGCGCTTGATTGACGATTGGTGGTTCACCATCTTTGCGAGCAACGTTTGGGGGTAAAATGAGCGACGTTGTTGCGGCAATCCCAAGAGATAGACGATCAATTGATAGGTGCATCTATTGCGGCGCCACTGACGGGCAGCTCACCGACGAGCATATCATCCCGGAGGCACTAGGGGGGACCGCTCGTCTAGTACGAGCGAGCTGCAAGGATTGTCAGACGAAGACCGCAAGAGCCGAAAGCGTTCTAGGCCCACTCATGGAACCCCTCCGCCGCTTGGCAGGCATCGAGGGAAAGAAGAAACGCAAATCTACGGTCCGCCTAAAGGGCATTGACCCCGCTGGCCGTCATTACTCCCAAGATGTTAGTCCTGATGAAATCGGTTTGTTGGCTGTGTTTCCGCAGTTAGGAGAGCCGCCGCGCCTGCTTACAAAACGTAACAGAACTGAGACATTCGATATTGATTTCATTCCGTTGTTCAATCCGAGCAAGCTCGGTAGGAAGCACTCGGTCGGCTCATTCATGAATATCGGGCCGTTGCCGTTTGCCCGAATGATTGCAAAGATTTGTCACGCTCAGGCACATGCTTCTCTTGGCAATACCTTCGAGTCGTTCTTGACCCCGCTGATCCGCGAATCAGACGACTATTGGCCGGACTTTGTTGGGAGTAGCATCGAGCCTCTTCCCATCGGAGAAGGGTCTCCGTTCGTGAGTGTCTCGATTTACAGAATGTCTGGCAGGCACCAAGGGCTACTATTGGGACGCGTCTGCCTGTTTCAGGACCTCGGCGGGCCAACATACGATGTTGCTTTAGGCCGGGAGCTGGGTTCTCAGATTCAGAGTCTACAGGGGCAAAGTGTTGAGGATTGATCTGACCCCCGGCCCCCGTGGGGGTGCCATGGGGGAAACGTCAATCGGGCCTCACGTATACCTGACGTCTCTCGTGAGAGACCCTCACGGAAACACCGGCGAAATTCCAAGCGCCACCGGGTGAAGGGGTCAGGCAGCCTGCGATCTAGTTGGTAGGCTTTTCAAGTCGCTATTATCAAATTTGACTTTAGCGTAATTTTTTCGGTCTAACATATTGATATTGCTACATCAAGAACCCCTCAAAAATTTTACCGGAAACACTACCAACTAGACCCATGTTCCTAGTGATCTTGATAACCTACTTAGTGCCCCCTTTAAGCCATGGGGCTGATGATGGCGAAGCCCCTGACCCTGCGAGACTGCACCCCTCAAGGCCCCCTTCGAGCCTCATCACGGCGTGGCGTCCGATTGCCCCGCCCCGTCGTCTCCACCACCAAGGCAGCTTCGCGTCCCCTTTGGCTGCCACCGCGCTACGGGTGCGCGATCTTGCCCCGTAGGCCTGCGTTGCCCGGTGCATCCCGGTCATACTGCTCACCGGAATCCGCGCCACCGCAAGGCCTGAAAGATACGCCATGCCTGCGTCGGGTGCCATGGGCGGCAAGGGCGGCGCGGTAGGCTTCAAGTCGACTCTAGGAGGCCCCGCCGCCCCTCAGGGGTCTTCTCCGTGCCACCCGTACCAAGGTAAGGCATCCCGCCCCAAAGGCCCCCATAGCCCCATACGCTGACCATGCCCAAAGCGGTGGTGAGGCGGGTTCTCACTCTCCCCCGCCTCCTTGTGTCCTACCTTCGTGGCTCCGCCTGCCGCCCCCGCCGCACCTTCGCCAAGGCCTTCTGCAAACCCTCTTGCGCTGCCGCCGCCTGCCGCCGATGCTGCTCTGCCGCCGATGGTCTCCCGGTGGTCCTCCTGCGGCCCCGGCGCTCCGCCTCAAGGCTAATGATCTGATCTACCATGGCGGCCCCCAAAGCCTCCCAAACGGGGGCCAGGATCATGCTTCCCATGTGCCAAAGATAGCGGCCCCGGCTGGGTGCCCACGCCTTGTATCTCTCAAGCCTCCCACCGCGCACCCGCACCGCCTCCGCAGCCGGGACCAAACGGTTGACCGCTTTCGCTATCTGCACCCGTAGAAAGTCCGCCCCGGTATCGACGCCAACGCGATGAGGGTCCCGCACCACCGCCAGCACCGCAAGGCACCGGGTGAGAAGTGCCTCTCCGCCCCTCCCCGTTTCTCGGTATCTTGCGAGGGCGGCACGGGCCTTTGTGGCGGGGTCTTGCAGCGCAAGGTCTGGCACCCGCTCCGCCACGCCAGCACCTTCTAGAAGCTCCGCAAGGCCCCTCCGCGCCGCCTGCACATGTGGGTCATCCTTCCGGCCCCGAAGCCACTCTTGGGAGGCGGCAAGGCGGGCTTGCAGCACCGGGCCGCTGATGGTCTTCGCCCATGTCGAGCCGTGGCGTGAGCGGTGGTCTAGGTGGTATCGGCACCACCCCTCACTCAGCGCCCCTCCGGTTGCCTTCGCCACGGGGCGCTTGCATCCCGGCGCTCCGCAGCGAAGACCCACGGCCCCGGCTGTGTCGGCCCTGATGCGGCGCTTGATGCTCTCCGCTGCCTTCCTCCGCCGGGGGCTTGTCGATCTACTCGTCATCCCCTGATAGGTGAGGGAGTAAGACGGGAAGACGCGAAGTGCAGGCGTCCCGCCCATACCTCAACATCACCATTCACGCGGCGCTCATAGCCCCACTCGATGCGGTCCCATGTCTCAAGGAAATGCTCACGGCCAAACATCTTGAAGCAGAATAGCATGGTCCTCTGTCCCGTTTAGTAGTCGACTGATTGATGTGTGCCGATGGCGCGGAAGGCTGCTTCCATGAGGCTGCGGTATTCTTGAGTGGTGGGCAGTTTACCCTTCCGGTGATTGCCCCGCGCCCTAAGCTTCTCAAGGCACGTCGCCGATATCTCGATAGCTTCGAGTCGACCACGGTAGGCCCGCCTCCGGTATGGCCCCGGCACGTTAGCAACAAGGCGCAGATTGGTCAGGCGCAAGTCATAATGGCTGCCCTCGCCCGTTTCTGCTCCGCCAGAGTACTCAACTTCTTGAAGGTCCCCTGCATCAGCAACGAGGCGGTTGAGGTAGATGTTAACACCGCTATAGAGAAGGATAGGATAGTGATGATCAGCGTCCGCAGGATTGAAACCGGGAGTGCCACCGTAAAGTAACAGGAGGCGCATTGCGGTAAAGGTGGCCGCATCTATTGTCCTCTCGGAGCGCTTACGTTCTGGCAACTTCCCATGCTTCCTTTGCACGACTTTCAAATCTATGGCCGCAGCGGGGTCAAAATTACAGGGCCGCGCCCATTCGACCTTACCTCTCATTTCGCGCTCCTCGTTGAACCCCGCCAAGGCTAACTCGGCGCTGATCTTGCTTCCGCTTTCAAAAGCCTTAATGCAGGCCCGGCAGTGGTCGAGCACAGATGCTCGCCAGTCCGTGACGCTTACCGTTACATTGTCCATTCAGTTTCCTTTCGGTGTTGATGATGGTTGAGGCGGGAATGGTTGTTCCGTCCCTTCGCTCCGCCGCCTGCGAAGCTTCGTCTTCCGGGGTAGGGGTGCCCTCAAGACCCATTCGTCAGTGTGCCGCCAGTGCAGCACCACGTTGCCCCACTGCCAGTCTATGACCGCGCGGTCGAAGGCTTGGCGCAGCGCCGCGTTGGCCTTGCTGATGTCTAGGGGGTCTGCCTCAAGCGCCGCCGCTGCGGCCTCCGCGCTGCGTACCACAAGGGCCGCGCCGCCTGCCGCATGTCGCCTCCGCAGATAGACAAGGTGCTGCTCTGCCACCTGCTTGGCGTTGGCGTAGTTGTCGAGCATTGCGACCCGCACCGCGTTGACCGGGTGAGCCGCGATAGCAGCTTGCACGTTCTCAAACTGGTCCTTCACTTCGGACACCCGCGCCTCCGCCTCCGCGATCTGCGCTGCAAGGTCCTCCGCTATGAGGATGGTTCCTGCCACCTTCTCCCGCATCTGCTCACTCAGGCTGATGATGGCTCGCTCGATGACCTCTTGATCGACGCCGCGATACTCGCACTCTCCGCCCGCCTTCGCCTTTGCGCACACAAGATACGTTCTGCCGCCCTTCGCCTTGCTCGTCTTGTTCACGCGGGTCATTGTGCCACCGCAGTTGCAGCACCGCGCCATTCCTGCAAGGAGGCTTGAAAGACCCTTAGGTCCGTCATGAGCCGCGCGGGCCTTTGCCTCTCCGCCTTGCAGCGCCGCCACGGCCTCGAAAACCTCCCGGCTGATGATGGCGGGGTAATAGCCTTCAATGGGCGGCTCGGGGTGACGGGTCTTCTTGTCCGTCTCTGAGCGCTCAATGGTATGGGGGATGAGAGTTCCGATAGCAGCGGGTGACTTGAGCCACTTAGCGATTAGGCTGCGGTGCCAGTGCTTCGCACCCCCTACCGTCGGAACGCCTTCCCGGTTCAATGCCTCTGCGATCTTGTGTTGACCAATGCCCTCCGCCGCCATCGTGAAGACGCGCCGAACTATCGCCGCCTGCTCACTGTTGACCTCGAAGCGGCGCTCCTTTCCCTCGCCCTCGACTCGCAGCCAAGTCGGGACCCGCTTCGTCATGATCCGGTCGGGTGCCGCCGTGCTGCGCTTCTGCCGCCACGAGGAACGGAGGCGTAATGCTTTCATGACGCTTTCGTCGTGGGACCTGATGGCAACCATAAAGGCGTACATGAAGGCCATGGGGTCATCTAAGGCTTTCTGATCATAGACTCGATTGTCAGTCAGGGTGACGAGAGTGATGCCGCATTCGCATATGCGTTCAAGCAGGCGAACCGCCTTCCTAGGCTTTGCACGCGATAGACGGTCAAGGTTCTCGATCAATAGCCATGAGCCTGACTCTATGGCTCCGCCTTCGGCTGCGGCCACGAAATCGCCCAGGCGGCCCATCTCCGCGTTGGCGCCATGGAAGGCCGATACCCCAAGGTCCTCAAAGCTCACGTCCTGAAGTTCAAGACCATGTGCCGCAGCGTAATCGACGGCCATCTGGTACTGACGGCGGCGGGAGTCGCCCTTCATTTGATCGGGGGTGCTAAACCGGAGATACGAATATGCTTTGTTGCCCATAGGGCATTCTAGGGTGTTCATGGGTCTATTGTAAAGCATAGGCTGATGGTGGGTCCGCCGGGTGCCGGAAAGTCGATGCTGGCCCAAAGACTGCCATCGATCCTGCCGCCGATGGACGCGCGCGAGATGCTGGATGTCAGCATGATCGCCTCCGTAGCCGGGGAATTGGCGGAGGGACAGTTGTCCCGGCGGCGGCCTTTCCGGGCTCCTCATCACTCTGCCAGCATGGCGGCACTCGTCGGCGGCGGCTTACGGGCGAAACCCGGCGAAATGGCGCTAGCCCATCATGGCGTGCTGTTTCTGGACGAGTTGCCCGAATTTCAGCCACGAGTTCTCGAAAGCCTCCGCCAACCATTGGAGACCGGGGAAACGATGGTGGCTCGGGTGAACTATCATGTCACATACCCGGCACGCTTCCAGTTCGTCGCGGCGATGAATCCGTGCAAATGCGGCATGGCGGGCGAACCCGGCCATGTCTGCCGGAAGGGGCCACGATGCGCGGCTGACTACCAGGCCCGCATTTCGGGGCCACTGCTCGATCGCATGGATATCCAGATCGAGTTGCCAGCGGTCAAGGCGTCGGATTTGACGCTTCCTCCCCCAAAGGAATCGAGCGCCGACGTGGCGCAGCGGATCGCAGCAGCACGTGACATTCAGCGTCAGCGGTTTCAGCGGCTCGGCCAATCAGCTTTGCGGACAAATGCTCAGGCCGACGGGTCTTTACTGGAGCAGATTGCCGTGCCAGATGCTCAAGGCATGAAACTCCTGCGGGATGCGGCCGACGCCATGCACTTGTCGGCCCGCGGGTATCACCGTGTGCTTCGCGTCGCGCGAACATTGGCTGATCTGGACACCAAAGAGAGTGTGTCGCGTCTCCATGTCGCGGAGGCGCTCAGCTACCGGCAGCGGCTTGGAGCCTTTCAAATTGCTGCCTAGATGTGACCTTTCAATAGGTTGATGCATCATTGCTTCGCCAAGACGATTCCGTCTTGGCGCATTACGCACCAGGCGCTGCCTGTCAGGTCGTCCGTTGATGATCTGGTAACCACGAATTTCATCAGTAAAGGATTTGCAAGCCCAGCATGCGATCACTGGACGATGCAAGATTCCAAGGCAGTCCAGGGTTCTATCCACGAATCCCATTCGCGGCAGGCAGACCGTGCCTTCGCGGAGGCTCTCGATCAACTGGCGAAGCCTGAGCTCGGTTACGGTACGATTGTGATCGCGGCTTCACTGATCGTCGTTCTCAGTGGATTATGCGTTGGAATCGCATACTCCAGCCAGTCGACCGGTTCCCTTTTTGGTATGACCCTTGCTGGTCTCGTTCTGGCACTGGGCGTGATGACCGGCGAATACTATTGGCGGAGAGCGGCGAAACGCCGGATGGCGGCACTTGCCACTGCTGTCGCGGCCATGCAGGAGTCTCGCACGGCTGCAGAAGCGTCCAGCCGGGCCAAATCCCGATTTCTCGCAACAACCAGCCATGAAATCCGGACACCGATGAACGGTGTCATCGGGATGATCGGGCTCCTGCTTGAAACCCCGCTGACGCCAGAACAGAAGAATTACGCGAAAACGGCTGAATCCTCGGCACGCGCCCTGCTGTCGATCGTGGACGAGCTTCTGGATCCTTCCAATGCGGAACGGCAGGACGTCGCGGTTAACAAGACGCCGGTCGATCTGCCGCTGCTGGTTGAATCCGTCGTTGAACTGCTTGCTCCCCGGGCTCACGCGAAAGGACTGGAGATCTCATGCTATGTCTCGGGGCAAATGCCTCAGACAATCATCAGCGATGAACAGAAGCTCAGGCAGATCCTTCTCAACCTGTGCGGAAATGCGATTAAGTTCACGTCGACAGGTAGCATTGGCATTGAGGTCGAGTCCGACGGACCGGACCGGGTCGTCATGACAGTCTCCGACACCGGCATCGGCATGACGCAAGACGAGCAGAACCGCGTGTTTGAGGAGTTCACCCAGGCGAATGCGGATACGCGGCGCCTGTTTGGCGGAAACGGGCTCGGGCTCGCAATCTCCCGCAAACTGGCCGAAGCATTGGGCGGGACACTTACAGTCCGGTCCAGACCCGGTCACGGGACATCCTTTGCCGTCATACTGCCGCTTGAGGAAAACAATGGCAAACCCGTTGAGCGGATTCTTGCAGGTCGAGTCTTCGGAATTGTTTCTCCGCGGAACCTGATCGCCCGCCATCTGACGAGAACACTCGAGGATCAAGGCGGCGAGGTGAATTGGATCGCTTCGCGCGCGGATCTTTCGTCCTTCTTGAATGACCATCACAGTACGCAATTCATCGACTACATTTGCGATGTCGAGCAGTTTTATCAGCTGACGGACTGGATATCTGACAAAACGGCCAATGTTCACGCCAGTCGCGTGTTCGTCCTGATGACCGCCGAAGAGCGCCGCCAATACCACAGCCAGCTGAACCCAACGATGGCGGGATATCTTCTAAAGCCGTTCCGTCGCACGTCTCTGATGAAGTTGATCACGAATAAGGATCACATGGCGCTCACGGCAGCAATCAGCGGACTGCGCAATATCGTCAATCGAGAACCCAATGCCGCAAAGATCGAAGTTATCCTGGCGGAAGACAATCCCGTCAATGCTCTGCTGGCGCGCACCATGCTCGAACGGGCAGGATGCCATGTCCGGCATGCCGTAAACGGCGCTCAGGCGCTCGAGATGTGGGAAAATGGTGCAACGCCCGCGATGATCGTCATGGATGTCGAAATGCCGGTTTTGGATGGGTTGGCGACGACGCGGGAAATCCGTCGGCGGGAATCATCCCTTGGCAGCCGTCAGCATGTTCCCATTCTGGCGCTGACGGCAAATGCCGGTCGTGAAAACACAGATGAGTGTCTGGCTGCCGGCATGGATGGGCATCTCTCGAAGCCGTTTGACCGTGAGGACCTGGACGAAGCCATTACCCGGCTGCTCGGGAAAAGACCGGCTGCTTGAACTGTCACGGAACTTTCGCGAAGCTCCGCTGTGTGGCAAAGAGATGCCACCGAAGTATGAGTAACCAGCGCACGTGAGAACAATCCGGGTAGAACGCGGGAATCTGATCCTCAGGGAAGCGGCCGGGACGGACGAAATCCGCGCCTGCCAGCGCTTGCGCTATCGCGTCTTCTACGAAGAGCTCGGTGCCAAGGCTGAGTCGGAAGCCCACGCGATCGGCATGGACGCGGATCAGTTCGATGCGATCTGCGATCATTTGGTCGTCATCCAACGGGGCAAGAGCACCGATGAACACGCTATTCTACTCGCAGACGGAGAGCTGATCGGGACATATCGCCTCCTCCGGCAAGAAGTCGCCGAAAGGCATGGCGGCTTCTATACGCAAAGCGAGTTCAATATCGCTCCGGTTATCGCCTCCCATCCCAACCTCCGATTTCTGGAGCTGGGCAGATCCTGCGTCCTAAAACCGTTCCGTACCAAGCCGGTCGTCGAGTTGTTATGGCAGGGCATTTGGGATTATGTGCGCTTCCATGGTCTTGATGTCATGTTGGGGTGCGCAAGCCTTGACGGGACTGATCCAGCAAAGCATGCCGCGGCTCTCGCATTTCTTGCCAATTCGGCTGCGGCTCCTGCCGAATGGCATGTGCAGGCCCACCCATCTCTCTACGTCGACATGAAGCGCGTACCGGCCGACGAATTGGATATGAGGGAAGCGCTTCGTCAGCTTCCGCCCCTGATCAAGGGATATCTCCGCCTCGGCTGCTATATTGGTGATGGCGCCATCGTCGACCACCAGTTCAATACCGTCGACGTGTTGATCATTCTGCCTGTTTCAGCCATCAATCAGCGTTACTTCAGCCATTTTGGCCGGCCTAACGATTGATATCATATGCCGCGATGACTGCGAGATTGACAATATCTGACGCCCTCGCCGACATGGAGGCAATCTGTACCGGCTTTTCAAGACCGGTCAGCAACGGTCCGATAACTGTGACGCCACCCAATTGCTGCAACATCTTCGTCGAGATCGATGCCGAATGAGCCGCCGGCATGATCAGGACGTTGGCAGGAGCCGTGAGGCGGCAAAACGGATATAGCGCCATCGCCTCGCGTGACAACGCCACATCCGCGGCCATCTCCCCGTCATACTCAAAGTCAACGTCCCGGCCATCCAACACCTTCACGGCATTGCGCACATACGCCGAACGCTCGCCGCGCGGATAGCCAAACGTCGAATAGGAGAGGAATGCAACTCGCGGCTCGTAGCCAAAACGCCGGGCCACGCCGGCGGCTTCCATTGCGATGTCCGCCAGTTCCTCGGCTGACGGCAGTTCCTGGACCGACGTGTCCGCGATGAACACTGTTCTGCCCCCGACGAGCGCCATCGACACGCCGATCGGCCGGTGGCCCGCCCTCTGGTCGATTGCACGCCGCACGTTATCGAGCGCCACGGAGTAGTTCCGGGTCAAACCCGTCACCATCGCATCCGCATCACCCATGGCCACCATACAAGCCGCAAATATGTTGCGATCCTGGTTCACCATGCGCTGGCAATCCCGAAGCAGAAAACCATCGCGCTGGAGACGTTCATAGAGGAAATTCGCATAGTCAAGGTTGCGATCGGAAACCCGCGCATTGGTGAACTCAACGTGCTCATGCAACTCCAGGGCATTGGCGGACATCGTCTTTTCAGCTTCGGACTCCCGCGCCACGAGAATGGCCCGCCCGAGTCCAGCACTGGCGAAGATGTTCGCCGCCCTGATCATCCTGTCCTCCTCGCCCTCGGCAAACACAACCCGCTTGGGCGAGGTGCGAACCTTGTCGAAGATGCTTTGCAATGTGCCGGCAATCGGGTCCAGTCGCGCCGATAACTGGTGTGCATAGTCTTCAAGGTCGGCGATGTGACGCTTGGCTACGCCGGTTTCCATGGCCGCCTTGGCAACAGCCACTGGAATAGTCGCAATCAACCGCGGATCGAACGGCACAGGGATGAGATAGTCGCGTCCAAATGCCGGCCGGGATCCGTGATAGGCTGCCGCCACCTCGTCCGGCACATCCTCACGCGCCAGACCGGCGAGCGCCTCCGCTGCAGCGATCTTCATTTCATCATTGATCGTCGTGGCCCGGACATCCAGGGCACCGCGAAAAATATAGGGAAATCCGAGAACGTTGTTCACCTGGTTTGGATAGTCGGAACGGCCCGTTGCCATGATGGCATCACTGCGAACGGTGGCGACATCTTCCGGAAGAATCTCAGGATCCGGATTCGCCATCGCAAAGATGATGGGGTTCGGGGCCATGGTCTTCACCATGTCCGGCGTAAGGGCCCCGGCGACCGAAAGCCCGAAGAACACATCCGCGCCCGCGACGGCATTGGCCAGCGAACGGGCGCCGGTATCGATTGCGTGGGCCGACTTCCACTGATTCATGCCGTCGGTGCGACCCTTGTACACAACACCCTTGGAGTCCGCGAGCATAACATTGTCGTTGGGAACGCCCAAAGACTTCACCAGTTCGACACAGGCGATTGCGGCAGCACCTGCACCATTGCATACAATCTTCGTGGTTCTCAGATCGCGGCCGGTCAGATGCAGCGCATTGATGAGTGCGGCGGTGGCGATGATCGCTGTCCCATGCTGATCGTCATGAAAGACGGGGATATCCATCAATTCACGCAAGCGCTGCTCGATGATGAAACAGTCAGGCGCCTTGATATCCTCGAGATTGATTCCGCCAAAGGAGGGTCCCAAATACCTGACAGAATTGATGAATTGATCAACATCCCTGGTGTCGACCTCAAGATCGATGGAATCGACGTCGGCGAAGCGCTTGAACAGTACAGCCTTGCCTTCCATCACGGGCTTGGAAGCGAGCGCGCCCAGATCACCGAGCCCGAGGATCGCGGTACCGTTTGAAATGACCGCGACAAGGTTTCCCTTCGTCGTGTAGTCATAAGCCGTGTCCGGTTGCTCGGCAATGCGTCGTACCGGGACGGCAACACCCGGGCTGTAGGCGAGCGACAGGTCACGCTGGGTCGCCATCGGCTTGGTCGGCGTGATTTCAAGTTTCCCGGGCTTGTCACGCTGATGAAACCGCAGCGCCTCCTCCTCGGTAAATGTCGGGCGGCGTGCGGGCTTGCTATCCATGATATTGTGACCCCATATGGACGGATGCGGCGTGGTTGACAATCGACACTAAAGTGGCGGAAGCCTTTGCTCAAGCCTCCTTGCAGGAAACCACCTTGTACCTTCGACGGTGTTTCCTGCTATGGAACGCTCATGAACGACAAGCCGACCCCAGAACTGCCACAAACCAATGCTGGCCTGGCCCGCGCAACGCCGGTCATGGCGCAATATCTGGACATTAAAGCTGCCAATCCCGGTGGTCTGCTGTTCTACCGGATGGGTGATTTCTACGAGTTGTTTTTCGAGGACGCCGAAATCGCGGCTCGTGATCTGGGCATCACATTAACCAAACGCGGCAAACACTTGGGTGAGGATATACCCATGTACGGTGTGCCGGTTCATGCCGCCGACGCCTATCTCCAAAAGTTGATCCGGCTGGGACGGCGCGTTGCCGTCTGCGAGCAAGTCGAAGACCCCGCGGAAGCGCGAAAGAGGGGTTCAAAGTCGGTTGTGCGCCGCGATGTGGTCCGCCTGGTTACTCCTGGTACGCTGACTGAAGACAACCTGCTCGATTCCCGGTCTTCCAATTTCCTATCGGCGATATCGTCGATCAAAGGATCGGGCGAAATGGCCATCGCATGGGCAGATATCAGCTCCGGCGAGCTGGCTGTCACGGCGACGGACCGGGCCAGGCTTGCCGCCGATCTTGCGCGCCTGGAAGCGCGTGAGATCGTCGTTCCGGACAGACTCACAATCGAGGAGCCATTCGCACAAATCCTTGCTCAGAGCGGCACGGCGGTAACGCCGCTTCCGGGTACCAGATTTGATTCCGTCAACGCCGAACGCCGGCTTCAGGAACATTTCGATGTCGCCGCCCTGGACGGATTCGGTAGCTTTGGCAAAGCCGAGATTGCCGCCCTTGGGGCTCTTCTCGATTATATTGTCGTGACACAGGCTGGAAAGGTGCCGCACCTGCGCCAGCCGCGCCGTGAGTTGCCGGCAGAAGCGCTGCTCATCGATCCCGCCAGCCGCGCCAACCTAGAGCTGAGCCGGACACTTGCGGGCGAACGGCAGGGCAGCCTCCTGTCCGTTATCGACATGACTATCACGGCTGCAGGATCACGCTGCCTGGCAGAACGGCTGGCAAATCCGCTGTCTGAGCCGTCGATCATCAACCAACGCCTCGATGACGTGACGTGGTTCGTGGATGAGCCGGGTGTCCGTGAGCGTGTCAGGGAGAGACTCAAGACGTTCCCCGATCTTGGCAGGGCGCTTGGACGCATAGCGATCGGCCGGGGCGGGCCACGTGATCTCGCGGCCATCCGGGATAGCCTGCGCGCCGCGAAGTCCCTTGCCGCTGTCCTTGTCCAGTCTTCAGCCATCGACCAGTTGCCAGCCGGACTCGCTGCCATTGGCCATACTCTCGGTCTGGCAGACGACGCGCTCCGTATGGAGCTCGATGCCGCGCTCGGCAACGACTTGCCGCTGCTTGCGAGGGATGGTGGGTTCATCAAGCCAGGCTACAACGCCGATCTGGACGAAAATCGTTCACTTCGCGACGAGACCAAGCAGGTCGTCGCGGGACTTCAAGCCAAGTATGCCGACCTGACCGGCGTCAAGTCACTCAAGGTCAAACACAACAACGTCCTCGGATATTTCATCGAAGTACCGACCCAGGCAGGTGTCAGTCTCACGACGCCTGAGCGGGCCAAGACCTTCATTCACCGCCAATCGGTGGCCAATGCCATGCGATTTGTGACGACGGAGCTTGCTTCACTTGATCAGCGGATCGCAGCGGCGGCCGAGCGCTCGATCGCGATCGAGTTGGAACTCTACGACAATCTTGCCAGAAGGGTCATGGCCGACGGGGCGGCCATTTCCGAAATTGCCGACGCCGCAGCTGCTCTCGACACTGTTGCAAGTTTGGCTGAACTGGCGGAGCGCCGGCGCTATGTCCGGCCAACAATCGATGAATCGAGGACTTTCACAATAACCGGTGGCAGGCATCCGGTTGTCGAATCCACAGTTGCAGATGCCGGAACGGGCTCCTTCGTTGCAAATGACTGCGATCTCTCTGGCGACGACAAGCGCTTATGGCTTCTCACTGGCCCCAACATGGCCGGCAAGTCGACCTTCCTTCGCCAGAACGCACTCATCGTCATTATGGCGCAGATGGGAGGTTTTGTTCCTGCGGATCACGCGCATATCGGTGTCGTGGACCGGTTGTTCAGCCGGGTCGGCGCAGCAGACGACCTTGCGCGCGGCCGTTCCACCTTCATGGTGGAAATGGTCGAAACTGCCGCCATTCTGAACCAGGCGACAGATCGTTCATTTGTCATTCTCGACGAGATCGGGCGTGGTACCGCAACGTATGATGGCCTGTCCATCGCCTGGGCGGTGGTCGAACATCTTCATGATATCAACCGGTGCCGGACGTTGTTCGCGACTCACTACCATGAATTGACCGTTCTCGGCACGAAGCTTGACAATCTCACCAATGCCACCGTCAAGGTTCGCGAATGGCAGGACGACATCATTTTCCTCCATGAGGTCGTCGCTGGTGTTGCGGATCGGTCATATGGCATTCACGTGGCACGGCTGGCCGGTCTACCGCCTGCCGTTATCAACAGATCACGCGAGGTTCTGGAGCGGCTCGAGCGAGGCGAATCGAAATCGAGTCGCAAGATTCTCGTGGATGACTTGCCGCTCTTCGCTTCGGCCCCACCGGCCCCTTTTGGATCGACATCAATCCGCGAAAGCCAGGTCGAAAAGGCGCTTGCCGCCATCACTCCCGACGAGCTATCGCCGCGCGCAGCCCTCGCCCTCGTCTATGAACTCAAGAGCCTAATGGCCGACAAGGTATGACATTGAACGAGAACCGGCCTCCACTCGTCACTTTCGGGTCGCTCCATGACCGTCTGGTTGATGTTACGAGATCGATCGATCCGGCATCCACTTCCTTTCGGCCAGCCATCGTGACCCAACTCAAGACTCAGCTAGAGCTCGCAAGAACCAAAGCCGAAAGCAGACTGATCGCCGATGGCGATGGAACCAGTTGTGCTGAAGATCTGAGCACCGCAGAGGACGCAATCATCCGGGCTTTGTTCAAGCTCGCAAGTGAAACACTGTTTCCGACCAAGTCGACCGGCTCTGTTGCGGTCGTAGCCGTCGGTGGTTATGGCCGCGGAACGCTGGCGCCAGGATCGGATATCGACCTTCTGTTCATCTTGCCATCGAAGCAATCCAAAGGCGTGCAGCAGATTGTCGAATTCATACTCTACTGCCTATGGGATACCCGCCAGAAGGTTGGCCATGCGACTCGCAGTATCGATGAATGCATCAGGCTGTCCAAATCCGACAACACCATTCTCACGTCGATCTTGGAGGCACGGTTCATATGCGGGAATGCTCATCTTTTTGATCGCCTTGTCGTTGGCTTTCGCAAGGATGTCGTGTCAAAGGATGCCAAGGAATTCATTGCCGAGAAGTTGGCCGAACGGGATCTCCGGCTGCTCAAGGCAGGTGAGAGCCGCTATCTTGTCGAGCCCGACGTCAAGGACGGCAAGGGTGGATTGCGGGATCTGCATACGCTGTTCTGGATTGCCAAATACATCTATGCAACAAATTCCACTGATGAACTTGCGAAGAAAGGCGCCCTCACCCGGGACGAGCTCGCGCTCTTCAAGAAATGCGAACGTTTTCTCTGGGCCGTCAGATGCCATCTGCATTTTCTTTCGAAGCGGGGTACGGACCGGCTTACGTTCGATCGACAGTCCGACATTGCCGAACGCCTGGGATACAAGTCCCATGGTGGCCTCAAACACGTCGAACGTTTCATGAAGCATTACTTTCTGGTCGCCAAAGACGTTGGCGATTTAACACGCATCCTGTGCGCGAGTCTTGAAGCCCGTCAAGTCAAGGAAGCTCCTACACTAAGCAGGATGTTCGGGAGACTGGTTTCCCGGACCAGCGCGTTGCTCCCTGATGCTCCCGCATTCCAGCTCGAAAGCGGACGTCTCTTTCTGAAGGGACCGGATGTCTTCGAGAATGATCCGGTGAATATCATCCGCCTGTTCGCTGCTGCTGGCCGGCATGGTGCAGAAATTCATCCCGACGCCTTCAAGAAGGTGCGCAAGTCATTGCGTCTTCTGAAGGGAGAGACGCTAGACAATGCAGAGGCCAATGCGCTCTTCCTCGAACTTCTTACTGCTACCGATGAGCCAGACGTATTGTTGCGCATGATGAATGAAGCGGGAGTCCTCGGCCGCTTCATTCCGGCATTCGGGCGCATTGTCGCGATGATGCAGTTCAATATGTATCATCACTACACCGTTGACGAGCATCTCATCAGGGCAGTCGGTTACCTCGCAGCGATCGATCGCGGCAAGGCGGCAAACGATCACCCACTGGCGACGGCCATCTTTCCGATGATCCGGAGTCGAAGGGCGCTTTATGTTGCCGTGTTCCTTCACGACGTCGCGAAGGGACGGAAGGAGGACCACTCGATTGCCGGCGAGCGGATGGCGTTCGACTTATGTCCACGACTTGGCCTCTCATCATCGGAAACTGAAACGGTTGCTTGGCTTGTTCGCCATCATCTGCTGATGAGCGAAACGGCACAGATGCGCGATCTCAACGACTTCAAGACCATCCTCGACTTCTGCGCCATCGTCCAAAGTCTCGAACGGCTCCGGCTCCTGCTCATTCTCACTGTCGCGGATATCCGCGCGGTTGGTCCCGGCGTCTGGAACGGTTGGAAGGGACAACTCCTGAGAACGCTCTATTCCGAGGCCGAGACCGTTCTAGCGGGCGGACACACTGCCATGTCGCGGAAGGATCGGGTGGTCCAGGCGCAAGCCGAATTCTTTGGACGGCTTCCCGACTGGGATGCAGAACGGCAAAGGACATATGCAGCCCAGCACTATGACAACTACTGGCTCAGCGTCAGCACAGAGAACCAACTGAAGCATGCTGCGGTTATAAGAAGTGCCAAGCCCAAGACAGTTGTGACGCACACCGAGACTGATGCATTTACCGCGATAACCGAGATCACGATCTTTGCTCCCGACCACCCACGTCTTCTCGCGCTCATTACAGGCGCCTGCGCAGCGGCTGGGGCGAATATCGCGGGAGCCCAAATTTTCACGACCGCCGATGGCATGGCGCTCGACACCATTCTCATTCAACGTGAGTTCCAAACAGAAGAAGACGAGCGCCGCCGTGCAGAACGCATCGCCGATCTAGTCCGCAAGGCCTTGCGCGGTGAGTTGTGGCTAAGGGAGGCGGTCGCCAGAGCTTATAAGCCACAGCCCCGGATCAAGGCCTTCACGGTTGAGCCCCGCGTCATCATTGACAACGAGTCCTCCAATCGTTTCACGGTCATCGAGATCAACGGACTCGATCGCGTCGGGTTGCTGTATGACCTCACCGAGGCTCTATATAAGTTGAGTCTCAATATCGGTTCGGCTCACATCACGACTTTTGGAGAAAAGGCTGTGGACGTCTTCTATGTCACGGACCTTACGGGTGCAAAGATCGAGAGCACCACACGGCAAAGACAGATCGAACAGGCTCTGTCGGCGGTATTGCTTCCGGCAGCCGACACAATGAATACAATGGCCTGACGGACAAGCATGTCTCTTCTCAAATCAGCGGCGACCGTCGGGGGCTTCACGCTCATCAGCCGCCTTCTCGGGTTTGTGCGCGATCAGCTCATTGCTTTCACGCTCGGAACGGGACCGGTGGCTGAGGCGTTCTTCGTTGCCCAGCGCTTTCCAAATCTGTTCCGGGCCCTGTTTGCCGAGGGCGCCTTCAACAACGCTTTCGTGCCCATGTTTGCCAAGCGCATTGAAGGTGACGGAGAAGCCAAGGCCAGAGCCTTCGCCATCGAAGTTTTCTCGGCACTGCTTGCCTGGCTGGTGTTGTTCTCAGCGGCTGCAATGATCGCAATGCCGCTAGTGATGTACGTCATCGCTCCAGGCTTTTCGGGCGATGACGGACGGTTTGACCTGGCCGTCGACCTTACACGGATCTGCTTCCCTTATCTGCTGTTCATGTCACTAACGGCGCTGCAGTCCGGCGTTCTCAATAGCCTCAACCGATTCACGGCGGCCGCCGCCGCCCCGATTTTGCTCAACCTGGTGATGATCGCTTCAAATGGCGTTGTCTGGCTTTTGGATACGGGCAGCTCTGCCACCACAGGTTACATCTTTGCCTGGGGTATTTTTGTTGCGGGGATCGCGCAGTATATATTGCTCGCCATCGCCTGCCGTCGGGCCGGAATGTCACTCTTTCCGCGCTGGCCCCGGGTGACGGATGACGTAAGGCGGGTCATCGCGCTTTCAGTTCCAGGCATCGTGTCCGGCGGAATCATGCAGATCAATTTGGTGATCGCCACGATGATCGCGACAACGATCGACGGTGCGGTCGCATATCTTTACTATGCCGACAGGCTATACCAGCTTCCACTCGGCGTCATCGGCGTTGCCATCGGAGTGGTACTTCTGCCGGATCTGTCGCGTAAACTGCGGGCCGGCAACGAGACGGGCGCCCTCCACAGCCAGAACCGCGCTTTGGAACTTTCTCTCTTCCTGACGCTTCCTTCGGCTTTTGCGTTGATGGCCATTCCAGCGCCGATCCTGCATACGGTCTTCGAGCATGGAGCGTTTTCCCGCAGCGATACGTTGGCGGTCGCCCCTGCTGTCCTGGCCTTTGCCATAGGATTGCCGGCCTTCTCGATGACGAAGGTGTTTCAACCCGGGTTCTATGCCCGCGAAGACACCAAGACTCCAATGCGGTTTGCCGTCATCTCCGTGATGGTCAATATCGTGGCAAGTCTCGTGTTGTCCCGCTTCATCGGCCATGTCGGCATTGCGCTTGCCACGTCGCTCGCGGCGTGGGTCAATGCGATATTGCTGGCGATCACGCTGTCGCGGCGCAGCTACTTCTCGCTCGATGAGCGCTTGCGTCATCGTTTGCCGCGTATCATCGTGTCGGCCGTCCTCATGGGGGCGCTGTTGCTCGTCTGCACCTGGCTGCTGTCGGCCAACTATTCGCCCGGCGCGGGGTTCCTGGCTGCCGCATGGGGTCTGTCGCTGCTGGTAGCCGGTGGTGCGGTGAGCTATTTCGCCATTGCTCACCTCTCCGGTGCCATGTCACTTGGTGAGCTCAGATCGATGTTAAAACGATAGTTTGTGAACGAGAGTCGGATGATGAACAGCAAGACCAACATACAGGATGTGCCGTTCGGGTTTCGCCGCGTGGCGGAGCAGGAAAAGCAGGGCCTCGTCAATGAGGTGTTCTCCAAGGTCGCCGAGCGTTACGACCAGATGAATGATCTCATGTCCGGCGGCCTGCACAGGTTTTGGAAGGATGACTTCATCGCGATGCTGAATCCGCCACGCGGACAGGGTGCGTTCCATGTGCTCGACGTCGCGGGCGGAACGGGTGACATTGCCTTCCGCATCCTGAAGACAGGTGGACCGCAGGTAAAAGTCACCGTCGCCGATATCTCGCCAGAAATGGTCGGCGAGGGCCGCAAGCGGGCAGAAGTGGAACGCTTTGGCCCGAGGTGTTCGTTTACCGTCGGCAATGCCGAAGCACTGGCATTTCCGGACAAGACATTTGACGCCTACACGATTGCGTTCGGCATTCGGAACGTCACTCATATCGACCAGGCCCTCAAGGAAGCCTATCGGGTCCTCAAGCCAGGTGGGCGGTTTCTCTGCCTTGAATTCTCGCAAGTGGACGTACCGCTTCTGGACAAGGTCTACGAGGCCTATTCCTTCACCGTTATTCCAGCCGTTGGAAAGGTCGTGACCGGAGACGGTCAGCCATATCGCTACCTTGTCGAGTCGATCCAGACCTTTCCTCCGCAGAGCGAATTCCAGTCAATGATCGAAGCTGCCGGATTTTCAAATGTCACCTATCGCAACCTTACGGGCGGGGTGGTGGCCATTCATTCGGGTTGGCGTGTCTGATGTCATTGCATATCAGGCACATCTTCAGCCTGTTGAGAGCCGGGCGCACGCTTGCCGCCCACGACGCCCTCCTTCTGCCGGAACAGTTCGCCCGTTTGCCATGGTTCGCGAGGTTGGGCTTGAGACTTGCCAAGTTCGGGACGCGGCGGGTGGATCAAACACAATCCAACCCAGTCTCCGCTGCCCTGGCCGAACTGGGACCAAGCTACATCAAACTCGGCCAATTCCTTGCGACGCGGCCTGACCTCGTCGGACCGAAGCGGGCGTTTGATCTGAAATCGCTTCAGGACCGGCTGCCACCATTTCCCGAGGACGAGGCGAGGCGGATCGTCGAGACTAACCTCGGCGCACCAGTGGAAGCGCTATTCAGCACGTTCGGACCTCCGGTGGCAGCAGCGTCGATTGCCCAGGTTCATCGTGCCCGGGCGCCCGACGGCCGCGAACTGGCCGTCAAGATCCTGAGACCAGGGGTAGAGAGACGTTTCGCTGCGGATCTTGGCAGTTACTATTTTGCCGCTCGCGTGATGGAGCGGTTCAGCGCCGAAGGCCGCCGCCTTCGGCCAGTGGCCGCGGTCAGCATGCTTGAGCAATCCATGAAGATGGAGCTCGACCTTCGCATGGAAGCCTCAGCCATCTCCGAGATGGCCGAGAATACCAAGAGTGACCCTGGCTTTCGTGTGCCGAGGGTCGATTGGCACCGAACGTCTCGTCAGGTGCTCACGACCGAATGGATCGATGGCACGCCGATTTCCGATGTTGACGGCCTGAGGGCACGTGGTTTCGATCTCAAGGCACTGGGCGACAGCGTGATCCAGAGCTTCCTGCGACATGCCATCCGGGATGGCTTCTTCCACGCCGACATGCACCAGGGAAATCTCTTCGTCGACGACGCCGGGAACGTGGTGGCGGTCGACTTCGGCATCGTTGGCCGGCTCGGTCCGAAGGAGAGCCGCTTTCTGGCGGAAATCCTCTATGGCTTCATCACCCGCGACTACATGCGTGTCAGCATCGTTCACTTTGAGGCAGGTTATGTCCCTGCAGATCAGGATCCGGCCATTTTCGCTCAAGCCCTGCGGTCGATCGGTGAACCGATTATGGACAGGGATGCCAGCGAAATCTCCATGGCCCGGCTGCTGACCCAATTGTTCGAGGTGACGGCACAATTCAACATGAGCACCCAGCCGCAGCTTCTGTTGCTGCAGAAGACCATGGTGGTAGTGGAAGGCGTGGCCCGCACTCTGAACCCGAACCTCAATATGTGGGTCACAGCGGAGCCCGTGGTGCGCGGCTGGATCGAGCGGAAGCTCGGGCCGGCTGGGCGCATAGAGGATGTGGCAAGTTCTGTGGGGCGTCTGGCATTCGGACTTCCCGCCATGCTAGCGGATGCCCAGAAGGCCACGGTCATGCTGGCCGCAATGGCCAATGGCGATGGGCTGAAACTGGATGCGGCAACTGCGCGTGAGGTGGCCCGCCAACAGGGTCGCGGCAGGGTTTTCGAGCGTCTGGCGCTGGGAGTCATCGCCCTTGCCCTTGTTGCGATAGCCGCAAAGCTGATCTTCTGACCAGCCGTTGGCAGCCGGACCCGAAAACTGGCATAGTGAAGGCATGACAGCACTCAGCGGAAAGACCGTTCTACTCATCGTGGGCGGAGGAATTGCGGCCTACAAGTGCCACGAACTGATCAGGCTGCTGAAGACGCGCGGTTGCAGGGTCCGCACGATCCTGACCCGTGCGGCGGAAGAATTCGTGACACCCCTATCACTTGCAAGTCTTTCGGGAGAGAAGGTTCATACGGCCCTCTTCAACCTGACGGATGAGGTGGAGATGGGCCACATTGAACTCTCACGTGCGGCAGACCTCCTGGTTGTCGCACCTGCAACCGCGGACCTGCTGGCCAAGATGGCGCACGGTCTCGCGGATGACCTTGCCTCAACGGCGCTGCTCGCCACCGACAAGCCAGTGCTTGCAGCGCCTGCCATGAATGTCCGGATGTGGCGGCATCCGGCGACACAGCGCAATGTGAAGGTGCTTGACGGCGATGGCATCAGGTTCGTCGGGCCCAATGACGGTGAAATGGCATGCGGCGAGTTCGGGCCGGGACGCATGGCAGAACCTGCAGAGATCGTCGGTGCGATCAGCAGCCTGCTGCAACCAAAGGACCAGCCTCTGGCGGGCCGCAAGGTCGTCATCACCGCGGGTCCAACGCGCGAGCCCATCGATCCCGTGCGGTTCATCAGCAATCACTCGTCAGGCAAGCAGGGATATGCGATCGCCGCGGCGGCCGTGGCGCTTGGCGCGGAGACCGTGATCGTCTCCGGTCCGGTCTCACTTCCCATACCGCCGGGCGCACAGGTCCTGCGAGTCGAAACGGCGCGTGACATGCTCGTGGCGTGCGAGGATGAGATGCCGTGTGACATCGCCATCTTTGCGGCTGCCGTCGCGGATTGGCGCGTTGATCAGATTGCCGACCAGAAGATGAAAAAGAGGCGAACCGGTCCCCCTGTTCTGTCTTTGACCGAGAATCCGGATATTCTCAAGACCATCGCAGGCAAGACCTCCAAGCGTCCGACAATTGTGGTGGGCTTTGCTGCGGAGACCGAACAGGTGGTCGCGAACGCCCAGGCCAAGCTCAAGAAGAAGGGCTGCGACCTCATCGTGGCAAACGACGTTGCAGAAGGTACGGGCGTCTTTGGTGGCGACCGAAATACGGTGCACCTCGTGTCACGAGCAGGTGTCGAGAGTTGGCCCGCGATGAGCAAGCAAGATGTCTCCACGAAACTCATGCACCGCCTCGTACTCATGTTGCGGGCAGACGACCGGAAATCCTGATGCTTAGCATCCAGATCAAACAGCTTGAGCATGCCAAGGACCTGCCACTGCCAGCGTATGAGACAAGCGGGGCAGCTGGCGTTGACTTACGTGCGGCAGACTCCTTCCGGCTGTCGCCCGGGCAGCGCTGTCTCGTTCCGACGGGAGTGGCCATCGCTTTGGCAGATGGATATGAGGCACAGGTAAGGCCGCGTTCCGGCCTCGCGGTGAAGCATGGCATTACCGTTCTCAATGCGCCGGGCACCATCGACTGCGACTATCGCGGGGAGATCAAGGTGCCATTGATCAATCTTGGGCAGGGTGAATTCGTGATAACGCGCGGCGATCGGATCGCCCAGATGGTCATTGCACCGGTTACCCGAATTGGCTGGCAACTGACCGACGATCTGGACGAAACAGCACGCGGCAGCGGTGGCTTTGGTTCTTCGGGGGCTCGGTGATGGCACTCAATGACGAAGAGCTCGAACGATACGCCCGTCATATTGTCCTTCACGAGGTTGGCGGCCCAGGGCAGAACAAACTCAAGTCCGCCCGCGTACTGGTCGTCGGCGCTGGCGGCTTGGGGGCGCCGCTGTTGTTCTATCTTGCTGCGGCAGGCGTCGGGACGATTGGCATTATCGACCACGACGTTGTCAGCCTGTCAAACCTTCAACGACAGATCATCCACTCGAGTCGCCACGTCGGTGAACAGAAGACGGAAAGCGCGCGCGACGCGATAGCGGCCTTGAACCCATTTGTAAATGTGGTCGCACATCCGATGCGGATCACGACGGACAATGCACTGGATGTGATCGGTCAGTATGATATTGTCGCGGATGGTTGCGATAATTTTCCGACGCGTTTTCTGGTCAGTGACGCCTGCTATTTTGCCCGCAAGACTCTGGTCTCTGCAGCGGTCGGTCAATTCGACGGCCAGATCTCGACGTTCAAGCCGCACGAAACCAATCCGGATGGTAAGCCCTGGCCGACATACCGTTGCTTGATGGGTGAGTTGCCGCGGCGTGGGTTGTTTCCCGCATGTGAGGAGGCAGGAATTCTAGGTGCGCTCCCCGGCATTGTCGGCTCCATGCAGGCCATGGAAGTCATCAAGGAGGTTCTCGGGATCGGTGACAGTCTGGTCGGTCGCCTTGTCATGTTCGACGCGTTGGCGACCCGCTTCTACGAGACGAAACTGGCCTGGAATCCCGAAAACCCTTTGACCGGCCGCAACGCGACGATCACGTCTCTCGAAGAGGAAAACTATGTCGATCGCTGATTTTGGTCAGTAGGTTGACTGAGTTGATCGAACGCCTCGATGGCATGGCTGGCGTACATCACCGACGGCCCTGCGCCCATATAGATCGCCATGCCCAATGTCTCGAGGATTTCCTCTCGTGTGGCCCCCTGAGTCACAGCGGCCTTGATGTGAAAGCCAATGCAATCGTCGCAACGCAGTGCCACACCAATACCAAGCGCGATCAATTCCTTGGTCTTGGTGTCAAGCGCGTTGGCTTTCAGCGCCGCATGCGCGATGGCCGAGAACCCCTTCATCACGTCAGGTGTGCCACCGCGCAACTCCTTCAGAGGCGAAGACAGCCCGTGAAGCATTTCATTCCAGTCAATATGCATGATGCCGCTCCTGTGTTGGCGGCATCTAGTCAGCTGGTCATAGGGCTGGCTTTGATCTTGCTCAATTTCCGTTCTTGAGATCTTCCGGACGCGGCATCGAGATGATGTTGTAGCCGGAATCGACGTAATGAATCTCACCAGTCACGCCACCCGACAGGGGCGACAGCAGATAGAGGCCGGCACCGCCTACCTCTTCAAGCGTGATGGTCCGGCGCAAAGGCGCGTGGTTCTGCTGGTAACTGAACATGGCCCGCGCATCTCCAATGCCGGCGCCTGCCAATGTCCGCATGGGTCCCGCTGAAATCGCGTTCACTCTTACGCCCTGCGGGCCGTAATCCGCCGCCAAGTAACGGACCGAGGCTTCGAGTGCTGCCTTCGCGACGCCCATCACGTTGTAGTTCGGCATGACGCGCACGGAGCCCCCATAGGTTAACGTAATCAACGATCCACCGTTCGGCATCAAGCTCGCAGCTCGTTTGGCGATCTCCGTAAAGGAGAAACACGAGATCACCATGGTCCGGATGAAATTATCACGCGTCGTGTTTGCGTATTTCCCTTTGAGCTCGTTCTTGTCTGAAAATGCAATGGCGTGAACGACAAAGTCGATTGTTCCCCACGCTTTCCGAATGTCATCGAAGACCTTGTCCACCGTTGAAATATCTTCGACGTCGCAGGGCAACAGAAGGTTGGACCCGACAGAGTCGGCGAGTGGTTTCACGCGGCGCCCGAAGGCCTCTCCCTGATAGGTGAAGGCAAGCTCCGCACCGTGACGGTGAAGCTGCTCGGCGATTCCCCAAGCGATCGAGTGATCGTTTGCCACTCCCATTACCAAGCCGCGGCGGCCAGCCATCAATTTGTCGGTCATTTTGGTCAGCCGTTATAGCGCTGGAAGATGAGCGTTGCGTTGGTACCGCCAAAGCCAAAGCTGTTCGACATCGCGACATCGACCTTTGCATTGTCGATCCGTTCGCGGACAATTGGCAAATCGGCGAAGTCGGGGTCAATCTCCTCGATATTCGCGCTCTCACAGATGAAGCCATTCTGCATCATCAGGAGGCAATAGATCGCCTCCTGAACACCGGTTGCGCCAAGTGAATGGCCTGTCAGCGACTTTGTGCCGGCGATGTGAGGGATGTTCGATCCGAATACCTCGCGCACCGCCTCGATTTCCTTCTTGTCCCCGATTGGCGTCGATGTGGCGTGAGGATTGATGTAGTCGATCTGCTCTTGAACGGTCGCCATGGCTTGCCGCATGCAGCGTGCCGCACCCTCGCCGGAGGGTTGCACCATGTCATAGCCGTCCGATGTTGCTCCGTAGCCGACGAGTTCGCCATAGATTTTGGCGCCACGCGCCTTGGCATGCTCGAGTTCCTCGAGAACAACCGTGCCAGCGCCGCCCGCGATGACGAATCCATCACGATTCTTGTCATAGGCGCGGGATGCGACTGCCGGGGTATCATTGAACTTCGAAGACATCGCGCCCATGGCGTCAAAGAGAACGGAGAGCGTCCAGTCGAGCTCTTCGCCGCCACCAGCGAACATGATGTCCTGTTTTCCCCACTGGATCATTTCGGCGGCGTTGCCGATGCAATGGGCTGACGTGGCACAGGCTGAGGAAATGGAATAGTTCACGCCACGAATGCCAAATGGCGTGGCCAGAGTCGCCGAATTGGTGCTGGACATCGCAGCAGGTACTGCAAATGGCCCGACTCGCTTGGGGCCCTTCTCACGCGTCGTATCTGCCGCCCCGACAATGGTGCGGGTCGATGGGCCGCCAGAGCCCATGATGATCCCAGTCCGATCATTCTTGACGTCACCGTCTTCGAGACCGGAGTCGGCAATGGCCTGTTGCATCGCCACATAGTTCCAAGCCGCGCCATCGCCCATGAACCGCCGCACACGGCGGTCAACGGTATCGAGGTCATAGGTCGGTGCGCCATGTACGCGGCAGCGGAAGCCATATTTCTCGTAATCGTCCGCCTTCACGATACCCGACTTGGCATCGTGAAGCGAAGCCGTGACTTCCTGTACATTGTTTCCAATGCTCGATACGATCCCCATACCGGTGACGACGACACGCCGCATTATTTCATCCCTCAAGCCGGATTTGCCTGGAACAGCCCAACGCGCAAGTCCGTGGCCGTGTAGATGGTCTCACCGTCGGCCTTTAGCAACCCGTCGGCAATTCCGAGGTTCAACCTGCGCAAGATGACCCGTTTCAGGTTTACGACATACTCGACCTTCTTGACCTCTGGCGTCACCATGCCGGTGAATTTCACCTCGCCGACGCCCAAGGCGCGCCCACGGCCAGGTGCACCCATCCAGCCCAAGAAGAAGCCGAGCATCTGCCACAGCGCATCGAGTCCGAGACAGCCGGGCATCACGGGATCACCCTGGAAATGGCAGGGAAAGAACCAAAGGTCCGGACGGACATCCAGTTCTGCAACGATTTGGCCCTTGCCGCTTTCGCCGCCGCTTTCGGAAATGCTGGTGATCCGATCGAACATGAGCATGGGTGGAAGGGGCAGCTGTGCGTTTCCCGGGCCAAACAGTTCACCCCGACCACATGCCAGCAGTTCTTCATAGTCAAACGACGATTTTCGTTCAGTCATGCTTTCCAGCAACCCCCAAGGCTCTGCCCGATTTGGTCAATCCGGCGTTCCTATCACATGGGGATTGGGGGTCCAAGCCTGCTTTCAGGCGCGGCACGGCGCCGCATTTTCGCGAATATTGCGTGGTTTCGAGGAATCCGCATATATAGGCGCGTGGAAAACCTTATGTCTGATACTGAAATCATTGACCGGCTGCGTTTGGCGGGCCTGCGGCCGACCCGCCAGCGATTGGCTCTGGCAACCATCCTTTTTGGATCCGGCGACCGGCATGTTAGTGCTGAATCGCTCCATCAGGAGGCTGTGGAAGCCCGGATAAATGTCTCGCTGGCCACGGTCTACAACACGTTGAATCAATTCAAGGCTGCCGGAATGCTGCGCGAAGTGGCATTCGAGGGGGACCGCACGTTCTTCGACACCAACACGTCGAACCACTTCCATTACTATCTGGAGGACACGGGCGAACTGGTCGACATCGATACGGATGACCTGAAAGTGATAGGTTTGCCGCCCTTGCCGTCTGGCACCCAAGTCGATCGCATTGATGTCATTGTCAGATTGCGGAAATCAGCTTCGATCCCCTGAACGGAAAGATCCTTCAACCCTTCAGGCGGCGGCAGAGCGGCCAGCGAGCAGGCCAGCCTCCCAGCCCAAGATGGCCTGCTTGCGGGTAAGTCCCCAATGATAGCCACAAAGACCACCGGATTTTCCGACGACCCGGTGACACGGCACGACAAAGGATATGGGGTTGCGCCCGACTGCTGACCCAACGGCGCGACTTGCCTTGGGATTGCCAAGGTGGCCTGCAATTCCGGAATAGGTCGTGGCACTGCCGAGAGGTATGCGCAAGAGCGTGCGCCAAACCTTGGTTTCGAATTCAGTTCCGATGAATGTAATCTTCAGCGGTTCCGCTGCGTTCCAGCGTTGCGGGTCGAAAATCCGCATGACCACCCGAGCCGTCGCGGCCACGTCTTCGATATAGTCAGCGTCGGGCCATCTCGACTTCATGTCGGAAAGTGACGCCTGTTCTTCTCCTGGGTCCGCAAACGCCAGCCCGCAAATACCGTGTTCTGTCATCATGATCAGAACCTTGCCAAACGGGCAGTCGTGAAAACCATATCGGATGACCAGACCGCTGCCCTTGGCCTTATAGGTGCCCGGTGACATACCCTCCAAGGTCACGAACAGGTCGTGAAGTCTCCCCGGTCCCGAAAGCCCGACCTCATAGGCGGTATCTAGAATGCTCGCAGAATTGCGTAGTAACATGCGTGCATGGTCGATGGTCAGCGCCTGCAAGAAGGCTTTTGGGCTGAGCCCCGCCCAGCGCGTGAAGAGGCGCTGCAAGTGGGCCGCACTTATCCCGTTTGCGGCGGCAAGTTCATCCAGAGAGGGCTGTTCCCGCCAATTTTCGCGGAGATAATCCAGATTACGGCGGACCAGTTCATAGTCCTTCGCCGCGTGATCCATTTCGATGATATTGCTCATGGACACAGAGTACCCCGCAGAAGGACCCGTTCCCACCCGATTCCTGATTAGATCCGAGGAAATGCAAGCGCAGATTTCAGCGCGGTAGCTAGCGACTTGCGCTCTTCGCCGGAGAGGAAGCTTCCCACAGATATCTTCGTTCGGCCCGAAATCAGGTGGAGCGGGCCAATGAGTTCCCGTTCCTCGTCCTCCTCCAACTGGACGCGGGTCCATCGCCTGACGAGGCTCTTTGTATCGACAGTGCCATGCCTGTCCATCTGCTCGAACAATACTTCATGTTCACTGATGCTGATTCGCTCGGCTTTTCGCGCAGCGGCAAAATTGGCGCGGAACGCCAACCACATGATCAGCACGTCCAATCCCGCAAAGCCGGCTATCGGCCACGCACCGATAACGAAGAATGCGATGCCGACGACGAAGTTCACGGTAGCTATCAAGATCATCACCGTGACGAAACCCTGCCGCGAGAGGCTACGGTGTGGCGTCAGCGTCGCCTGCCACGTTTTCAGGTTGCTTCGGTCTGCCATCGTGTTCTACCCCTGAGGCGTCACTCAAGAGGAATTCGATGGCCAAAGCAAGCCGTCTCAAGGCGCAAGATATTGAAGAGATATTCCGGCGCTTTGCGCTCGCGAATCCGGAGCCGAAGGGCGAATTGAACTCGCTCAACAATTTTACCCTGCTTGTGGCCGTCGTCCTGTCTGCACAAGCAACCGATGAAGGCGTCAATCGCGCGACGAAACCTCTCTTTGCTTTGGCTGATACCCCAGAAAGGATGGTGGTGCTGGGCGAGGAGCGGTTACGCGACTGCATCAAGACAATCGGGCTCTACCGCGCAAAGGCCAAGAACGTCATCGCCCTCTCGCAGCAGCTGATAGAGAAGCATGGCGGGCAGGTGCCGGAGGACCGGGAAGCTTTGGAAGCCTTGCCTGGCGTCGGCCGCAAGACTGCCAATGTTGTTCTCAATGCCGCCTTTGGCCATCCCACTGTCGCGGTCGATACGCATCTGTTTCGGCTCGCCAACCGGATCGGCCTGGCGCCCGGCAAAACGCCCTTGAACGTCGAAAGAAACCTGTTGAAGGTCATACCCAAGGCCTACCTTGTTCATGCCCATCACTGGCTGATTCTCCACGGACGTTATGTCTGCAAGGCCCGCAAGCCCGAATGCTGGCGCTGCCCCATCTCCGACATTTGCCGATTTACGCCGAAGTCGCCTGCACCGACTTGAAAAGATGGACGAAATAGGCTGTCGCAAACAGAGGCACGACCAGGTTTACAACCGGAACGAGTGAAAGAAGTGCCGGGATCAGTCCGGAAATCGCAACTGGTACGGCATTCAGGCGGCGTAGGCGCCGTGCCTCGTCGATTGGCATGTGGCGAGATGCCGCCATTTCGAAAAATTCCCGGCTGAGAAGATAGGCGTTGGCCAGAACCAGCACGATGGCTCCAACTCCAAACAATACAACCGGCAAGACAGCGAGATTGACCAGCAATACAATTCCGGCAAACTGGATTGCAGTCAAAATGGCTTTTGCCCATGGAAGTGGAATGCCCGGCCGGTCAGCGGGGTAGTGCCGCTCTTCGACGCGTGCTGCTATTTCGTCAAGATAGAGACCGGCGAAGGCCGCGGTGACTGGCGACATCAGAAAAAAGAACGCGATGAGCAGGGCGATGCCTGTGCCAATCGCCAGAACGTAATCTGCCCAAGGCCAGGAAAAATGGGCGAAAGACATGAGGATGATCTCGACCAGAACGAGCATTCCAATGAATAGCGCGATCGTCAGGCCAATCGCCCGGACCAGGACAGACCTGAACTCCGGCGCCATGAGGTCTTCCAGCGATCGAAAGGCAGCATTGATCATGCGGGCAGAGGTAGGCAGGAATGCTTGCGTGCGCAAGGGAGCTTCGCTACGGCAGACATGAATTTATCGGAGTAGTGAATGACTCAGGCACTGTTTGACGTTCTTTGCATCGGCAACGCCATCGTGGATGTGATTGCGAGGGTCGAAGATAGTTTTGTGGCAAGGCATGGTCTGGTGAAGGGGTCCATGAACCTGATCGATGAAGATCGGGCGGAAGCACTTTATGGCGATATGGGACAGGCCGTTGAGGTTTCCGGCGGCTCAGCCGGCAACACCGCGGCGGGTATTGCCTCGTTTGGCGGCAGGGCAGCCTATTTTGGCAAGGTGAAAGACGACCAGCTGGGAGCCATCTTTCGCCATGATATGCGCGCCCAGGACGTATCCTTTGACACGCCCCCTGCAGTTGAGGGACCGGCGACTGCGCGATCGTTTATTCTCGTCACGCCGGATGGTGAGCGTACGATGAATACCTATCTTGGTGCCTGTGTGAATTTGACGACCGCTGACGTGGATCCGGCCGTCGTTGCCGCGTCCAAGGTGGTCTACATGGAGGGTTATCTCTGGGATCGCCCGGAGGCCAAAGAGGCTTTCAAGCAGGCCGCGCAGATTGCCCAGGCTGCCGAACGGAAGACATCGATCACGCTTTCGGATTCGTTTTGCGTCGAACGTCACAGGGACAGCTTTCTGGATCTCATCCGCAACAACATCGATATCGTCTTTGCCAACGAGTCCGAAATCAAGTCGCTATACCAAACGCAAAACTTCGATGGCGCCATGCAGGCCATTGCCCGCGATTGTCCGATTGCCGTGCTTACCAGGTCGGCTGCCGGTTGTGTCATCGTCCACGGCAGCGAGGTCCATGCTGCGCCGGCTTACCCTGTTAGCAAGGTCGTTGACGTGACTGGCGCCGGTGATCTGTTTGCTGCCGGGTTTCTGTACGGCTACACATCAGGCAAGCCGCTGGCAAAGTGTGCCCAGTTGGGCGCCGTCGCCGCAGCCGAAATCATATCGCATATGGGTGCACGGCCCGAGATCAATCTCCGGTCTCACGCCCAGGCGCTCGAGTTGCTATAGTTTCCTGAGGAAGACGCTCCGAATGAAGTGGTCGGCGCCCTTTCGCAGCACCAGATCTGCGCGCGGCCGCGTGGGAAGAACGTTTTCCCTGAGATTGACGAGATTGATGGTCTCCCAGATCCGCGTCGCCGTTTGCCGCGCCTCGCGATCATTGAGTGATGCATAGCGATGAAAATATGACTTGGGGTTGCGGAACGCGCCGTCTCTCAGTGTGAGAAAGCGCTCGATATACCACTTCTGCAAGTCTTCAACATCGCCGTCGATGTAGATTGAAAAATCAAAGAAGTCCGATGCGTTGGGAATGCCGCGACCGTCTCGCGGCGGACGGCCCGTCTGCAGGACATTCAGGCCTTCGACGATCAAGATGTCGGGTTGGTCCACGACGATGTGCTCGTCCTTGAGCACGTCATAGGTCAGGTGGGAGTAAAGCGGCGCGACGACTTCTCTCTTGCCAGCCTTGATGTCAGACAGAAAGCGCAGGATGGCCGGCAGGTCGTAGCTCTCGGGAAATCCCTTGCGCGACATCAGCCCTTCACGCTCGAGGATTGCATTTGGCAGCAGGAATCCATCCGTCGTCACCAGATCGACTTTCGGGTGCTTCGGCCATCGGGCAAGCAGACGCTGAAGAATGCGCGCGGTTGTGCTCTTGCCGACGGCGACACTGCCGGCCATCCCAATGACAAACGGCACCTTGCGGTCAGTGATGTGGAGAAAGTTGTTGGTTGCCCGGAAGAGGCCCTGGATGGCGCCAACGTAGAGATTGAGGAGTCGGGACAACGGCAGGTAGATCGTCTCGACTTCGGTCAAGTCGATCCGATCGTTGAGACCACGAAGCTCGTCAAGGTCAGCCTGGATCAGGGTCATCGGAGTGTCGGCCCGCAATGCGGCCCACTCGGCACGGGAAAAGCGCCGAAACGGTGAAACTTCCTGGACGAGTTCTTCCATGGTCAGAGCCGGGGACGGGCGGCTTTTTCGACAAGTCCGCCTACACCCTGACGGCGCCCAAGCTCCTGCATCACATCGTCGAGGCTGACATCGGCTGCAGTAAGCAGCACCAGCAGGTGATACAGCAGATCGGCGGATTCGCTTGTCAGGTGCTGCTTGTCGCCAAGCACACCGGCAAGGGCTGTTTCAACGCCTTCCTCGCCGAGTTTCTTGGCGCATCTTTCAAGGCCCTGCGACAGCAGCTTGGCCGTATAGGACTGTTCCGGCGAATCGCTCTTGCGCCTTGCGATGACATCGGCAAGGTCAGACAGAATTTGCACTCCGTGGTCAGTCATGCGGTCTCTTAACACAATCGCATGGGAATGCCATTCGCCGAAAGATGATGCTTCGCTTCGGCAATGGAATAGGTTCCGAAGTGAAAAATTGAGGCCGCGAGAACAGCTGCCGCATGACCTTTCTTGATACCCTCCACAAGATGATCCAGTGTTCCGACACCGCCTGAGGCAATGACAGGCACGCTGACGGCATCTGCGATTGTTCGCGTCAGTACCAGATCGAAGCCCTTGCCGGTGCCATCACGATCCATGGAGGTCAGAAGAATTTCACCTGCACCGCGTTCAACGACGTCCCTGGCAAAGGTCACGGCGTCGATACCGGTCGGCTTGCGGCCGCCATGGGTGAAGATCTGCCATTCGCCTTCGCCGACGGACTTTGCATCGATAGCGACGACGACGCATTGGCTGCCAAATTTCTCTGCGGCCCGGCGGACGAAATCTCGGTCGGCAACCGCAGCAGAATTGATTGATACCTTGTCTGCGCCGGCAAGCAGAAGACTGCGAATGTCTTCGAGTGTGCGCACACCACCACCGACGGTCAATGGCATAAAGCAGGCTTCTGCCGTGCGGGCGACGACATCGAACAGAATTCCGCGGTTCTCATGGGTAGCGGTGATGTCAAGAAAGCAGAGTTCGTCCGCACCAGCGGCGTCATAGGCCTTGGCAATTTCGACCGGGTCGCCGGCGTCGCGGAGATCGACGAAATTGACGCCCTTGACGACCCGGCCATCTTTGACGTCAAGACACGGTATGAGGCGCACTTTCAGCATCACGCCACCTCGCTCAACAGCCTCAGCGCTTCTGCCGCGTCGAGCCGCCCATCATAGAGCGCCCGGCCTGAAATCGCGCCTTCCAATATGCGACAATCCGGCTGCAGCAGGCGTTCGATGTCACGTATCGACGCCAACCCGCCACTGGCGATCACGGGAATGGACACAGCGCGCGCCACTTCGAGTGTCGAGTCAATATTTAGACCGATAAGGATTCCGTCACGATCGACATCCGTATAGATGATCGCGGCGACACCGGAGGCTTCAAAGCGACGAGCCAGTTCAACGGCAGTCAGATCTGAGGTCTCGGCCCAGCCCTCCACCGCCACCCGACCATCTTTTGCATCGATGCCAACCGCAATTCGTCCGGGAAACCGGGCCGCAGCGTCTTGAACCAATGCAGGATCGCGCAATGCGACGGTACCCAAGATCACGCGCCGGATGCCTTTCGACAGCCATGTTTCGATTTGTGCGAGGTTTCTGATCCCTCCCCCAAGTTGTACGGGAATCGATATCGCTTTCAGTATCGATTCGACGGCAGCTCCGTTGACCGGAGCGCCAGCGAACGCACCGTTCAAATCAACCAGATGCAGCCAGGAGAAGCCCTGTGACTCGAATGCCCTCGCCTGGGCGGCCGGATCATCGTTGAACACGGTTGCCTGATCCATATCGCCCAGCTTCAGGCGCACGCATTGTCCGTCCTTGAGATCAATGGCTGGAAACAGGATCATGGGCGCCACCTCAGGAAATTGCCGATCAGGGCAAGACCCAGTGTCTGGCTCTTTTCCGGATGGAATTGCGTTCCAGCGATGTTATCGCGAGCAACCATGGCCGTGATGTCAATGCCATGGCTGCTTGTGGCGACGATGTGATCCGAACTTGCTGGCACGAGATGGTATGAATGGACGAAATAGGCGTGCAGTCCATCTCCGCCGACTGGAACTCCATCCAACAGGGCATGAGACCGGTGCATGTCTAGCGTGTTCCATCCCATATGGGGGATCTTAAACGACGGGTGGCCGGGTTCGATGCGGACGACGTCGCCAGGGATCCAATCGAAGCCGTCACTCACATCGTGCTCAAGGCCCCGGCTGGCCATGAGCTGCATGCCGACGCAAATTCCGAGGAATGGCCTCGCACGGCGCACGACCAGCTCCTCCAGGGTTTCCCACATGCCCGCAATGGCCAATAATCCTTCCCGGCAATCCTTGAACGCGCCGACACCTGGCAGGACCACTCGGTCTGCAGTCTGAACGACCGCTGGATCAGAAGACACGATGATCTTAGCATTGCCGTGGTCGCGAGCAGCACGCTCGAATGCCTTGGCTGCCGAATGGAGATTGCCCGATCCGTAGTCAACGATGACGACCGACATGGGACTACACGTTTCCGAACAGACCGAGCGTGTCGGTCGGCGGTTGAATGGGCGGCGGGACCGATGACCGGACCACAGGTACCGGCGGTATGATCGCCGATGCGGTGTATTTCAGTTCTGCAATTTCGAGGCTATCGGCCGAAACGACCGCCACCTCCTGATATCCAGCCCGTCGGAGGGAAAATCCGCGCAGTGCATTCGCTTCGAATCCGAAGAGCAGTGCGAGACCGGCCTCCAGCAAGGACGCCACATTCGCGGGCAGCACGTCATAGACGCTTGCAAGCGAAATGATTGCCATCATGAGCAAAAGGGCCGCCGCGACAATCCACATCCGATGCCACAACGCCCACAACACCGAAAACACCACAGCCCAAGACGCAAACCCTTCGCGGACCAGTTCCGTACGATCCAATCCCTTTTCAGGGTGCTCGAAAACGTTGAAGACAGCCATCAGCCTTGCAGCGATCCCTTGGTTGACGGAATCCGGTCCATTTGTCGCGGATCGATTTCGATCGCTTGGCGAAGACAGCGCGCCAGCGCCTTGAAACACGATTCGGCAACGTGATGATTGTTATCCGCGTAAGGGGTTTCGACATGAAGCGTGACACCGGCATTCATTGCGAATGCCTGGAACCACTCACGAACGAGTTCAGTGTCAAAATCACCAATCTTGTCTGCTGTGAACGATGTTCGCCATACAAGGTATGGCCGGCCGGAGACGTCGATTGCGGCCCGGGTCAGCGTGCCGTCCATGGGAAGGTCGACGCTTGCATAACGCCGGATGCCCTTGCGATCGTCCAGCGCGCGCGCCACGGCCTGACCGATGGCAATACCCGAATCTTCAACAGTATGGTGGTGATCAATGTGGAGGTCGCCAACTGCCCGCAAAGTGATGTCGATCAACGCGTGACGGGACAATTGCTCGAGCATGTGATCGAGGAACCCTACGCCGGTCTTGATGTCATAGGTCCCAGTACCATCCAGATCGAGCGTAACGGTCAGTTGCGTCTCGGTCGTTTGCCGTTCAATCGTGGCCTTGCGCATGAGCAATGCATATCCTCTTGGTCGGACATGCTCTTAGCAGATGCCGCGGAAGATGGCCAAGATGCCTTTTCTTTCGGGTCCAAGGCGCCTACATGACCGTCAAATGGACGAAAGGACTTGTCATGTCTGATGCAACAACCTGGCATGGAACAACCATTCTCTCGGTCCGCAGAAATGGCAAGGTAGTCATTGCGGGCGACGGCCAGGTGAGCCTCGGACAGACGATCATCAAGGGTAATGCCCGGAAGGTTCGCCCGCTTGGGAGCGGCAATGTCATCGCCGGATTCGCGGGTGCCACCGCAGATGCCATGACGCTGTTCGAACGGCTCGAAGGCAAGCTGGAACAATATCCGAACCAGCTCACCCGGGCATGTGTCGATATGGCCAAGGATTGGCGTACAGACCGGTACCTCAGGCGGCTCGAGGCCATGATGATCGTTGCCGACGTGAACGTCACACTGGTGCTGACCGGAAATGGTGACGTTCTGGAACCGGAACAAGGCATCGTCGCCATCGGTTCAGGCGGAAACTATGCGCTCGCCGCCGCGCGGGCACTCGCCGATATTGAGATGGATGCGGAAGCGATCGCCAGAAAGTCCATGGCTATCGCCGCCGAGATCTGCGTCTACACGAACAACAATCTCACCATCGAGAGCCTCGGCCAGTGATCCAGGATGGTCTCAGCCGCACTGATATTGACCTGGCCGTATCGCAAGGTGTGATCGACCGCGATATCGCGGATCGCTTGCTGGCCTTCGCCGCGTCCCAGAGAAGCACATCGGCAGATGAGGAATCGTTTCGTCTGCTGACCGGATTCAATGACATCTTTGTCACGATCGGACTGGCACTGTTTCTTGGAGCAACGTACTGGCTGGCTTCAAATGTCTCGACCTGGGTCGCAACGTTGGCCGTCGCAATCTCTGCCTGGGCCCTGGCGGAGATTTTCACCCTGAAGCGCCGCATGGCGCTGCCGAGTATTGTTCTTCTCGCGGTCTTCGTTGCCATGATCTTCGCATTGATTGCAGAACTTGCCGGCAGTTCCGCGAGTTTCAAGGCAAACGATCCCGTTCCATTCGTGGTGGCCGGAATTGCAGCAGCTGCCGGTGCCTCGGTTCACTGGCGGCGTTTCCACGTCCCCATCACGGTCGCAGCAGGCTTTGCAGCACTGGCCGCTTCAGCCGCCGCACTTGCCAATCTTGCCATTCCGGGAATACTTGAGCACCAGCCGATTCTCGTCTTCCTGCCACTGGGACTGGTAGCTTTCGGCATTGCCATGCGGTTTGACATGTCGGATCGGCAGCGGCTGACTCGCCGGACCGATATTGCCTTCTGGCTTCACCTTCTGGCCGCGCCGCTGATCGTTCATTCGGTGGTGTGGAACATCACTGACCCATCTGATTTGTCGACAGTGGATTCATTTCTGATTGTGGGGCTATTCGCCGTATTGAGCTTGGTTGCGATTATCGTGGATCGCCGCGCACTGCTCGTGTCTTCGCTGTCGTATCTCATCTATGCAGCCTGGACATTGCTACACATGACAAGATGGGAGACCAACGGCTGGGCGATGGCCATCCTGTGCGTAGGCGCCCTTGTTCTGCTGTTGTCGGTCGCCTGGCGTCCAATGCGAGCCGGCGTAGTGCGCCTGTTGCCGCCGGCCATAGCCAACATGGTACCTGTCGCCGCATAAATTTCAGAGGTTCAAATGACTGACTTTTCACCACGTGAGATCGTTTCGGAGCTGGACCGGCACATCGTTGGCCAAACAGATGCCAAACGGGCCGTGGCCATCGCATTGCGCAACCGTTGGAGGAGAAAGCAGCTGGAAGGCTCACTGCGTGAGGAAGTGATGCCGAAGAACATCCTGATGATTGGTCCTACCGGTGTCGGCAAGACCGAAATTGCCCGCCGTCTGGCCAAACTGGCCAATGCGCCATTTATCAAGGTGGAGGCCACGAAATTCACGGAGGTCGGATATGTTGGCCGGGACGTGGATCAGATCGTCCGGGACCTTCTCGAATCGGGTATTGCCATGGTCAGGGCGGCGAGGCGCAAAGATGTCGAGGCCCAGGCTCATCTCAACGCCGAACGCCGGGTGATCGATGCACTGGTCGGCGCACAGGCCTCCGAATCGACCCGTGAGACGTTCCGCCGGAAACTCCGGTCCGGCGAACTGAATGATCGCGAAATCGAGATTGAAGTGGCCGACACGGGTGGCATGCCGAGTTTTGACATCCCGGGCATGCCGGGTTCATCTGCCAGTGTCATCAACATATCGGACATGCTGGGCAAGGCCTTTGGCGGGCGTACGAAGACCCGGCGCTTATCCGTCAAGGCAAGCCATGACGTCCTGTTGGCCGAGGAGGCAGACAAGCTGCTCGATGAGGATCAGATCGTGCAGGATGCTATCGAAGCGGTCGAAAACAATGGAATCGTGTTCCTAGACGAAATTGACAAGATTTGTGCGCGGTCAGAACGGGCTGGCGCCGATGTCAGTCGGGAAGGCGTCCAGCGCGACCTCTTGCCCCTGATCGAAGGTACGAGCGTCTCCACCAAGTATGGGGCCGTCAAGACCGATCATATCCTGTTCATCGCGTCAGGCGCGTTCCATATCGCGAAGCCATCGGACCTGTTGCCGGAGCTCCAGGGACGTTTGCCAATTCGGGTCGAACTCAAGGCACTCGATCGTGATGACCTGCGCCGCATCTTGACCGAACCTGAGGCCAGCCTGATCAAGCAATATACGGCCCTGCTCGCGACGGAGGGTGTTAGCCTGTCATTCACGGACAGCGGTATTGCCGAAATTTCTCGAATCGCTACCGAAACAAACGCAAATGTCGAGAACATCGGGGCCCGCCGCCTGCAAACCGTAATGGAGCGGCTGCTGGATGAGATCAGTTTCTTCGCTCCGGACCGATCTGGTGATACCGTGACCGTGGATGCAGCCTATGTCGAACAACATGTTGGCAGCCTGGCGCGGAATACGGATCTCTCGAAGTTTATCCTCTAGTCTTGCGGCGACGATTGAGAATTGCCAGCAGGTCTTCAATCGCATCCGGTTCAAGCTTACCAATGACATCGGCAAGCAGATTGGCAAGTTCCGTCGCACGGGGATCGAGGCCAGAGGTGTTGATGCTGATCCGCGGATGCGAGATCCGGGCAAGCGCTATCACTTCATCGGCCTCGTCCCAAATCAGGTTGAAGAACGTGAGAATCCGCTGAATCAGATGCCAGGCCGGCCGCCCACGCTTGCCGTGTTCAAGAGCGGAGAGATAGGCTGGCGATACGCCGATGGCCTCTGCCATTTGCTTGAGCGTGACGCCGCGCTCATCGCGTAGCCGGCGCATACGTGCCCCAAAGGGAGTCACGGCTGTTGCCGATGGCGGCGCAGTTTTACGTAGAACGCACCACCACCGCCATGTTTGGGATGGGCCGGCTGGAACCCGATGACCAGAGTACTAAATTCAGGTTCTGTCAGCCAGTCGGGCACGAGCTGTCGCAAGCGTCCTGAACGCTCTGGCGCGTGGTAGTGCGCAGCTCCATGCAACGTGTGACGAGAAAACTGTGAGTCGCCTTTTCCGGTGATGACAAGTGCCGTTCGCAAACCTTCTGCCTGGGCCGTGCGCAAGAACTGTAATAATCTCACGCGTGCCATCTCTATTCCGGTTCCATGCAAATCCAGTCGACGCTCGATCTCGACTTGTCCGCGTGTCATGCGTTGGGCCGTGCGCCGGTCAAACCCGGTCAGGTGTGGTATTGACCTGTAGGGGTGAGGCACGACGTGGGCGTGGGGCGCTGACGGCTTGGGTGGGTGAACCTTCGGCTCCGATGATGGCGTGGGTCTTCCGTGGAATGCAGGAGGAACGGCCGCTGAAGATCGCAACGGCCTTATCGACTTCGTGACCTCCAGCCAAAGATCGAAGTCCTTGGGCTTGCGAGTCACGGCGGCAGTCCCAGATCGTCAGCCAGTCGATTCGGCAGCAGAACAATCATGAGTCCCGAACTCTTCATGTGACCCGCAGCATAGGCGGCGTCAGGCCCATGACCCCAGAATACATCACCCCGGGCCATACCTCGGATGGCGGACCCCGTGTCCTGCGCGATCATGAGCTTCCGAAACCTCGAGCTCCCAAGTCCGTCCTGAACCGGAGTCTGGGTGTCCAACCAAACTGGCGTCCCGAACATCCAAATGCTCCGGTCCACCGCCAAGCTCCTCTCGGGCGTCAGATGCACACGGCCAGCTCCTATGGGACCCAATTCTGGCGAAGAGATTTCAAGTTTGCGGAAGAAGACAAACGATTCATTTCGCCACATGAGGTGGCGGGCAGCCTCCGGGTTCTCCTCCATCCACAGGCGAATCCGCTGCATGGACAGTTTCTCGCGCGGAATGACGCCAGCTTCTGCCAGCAAAGATCCGATGCTTGTGTATGGCCTTCCGGATTTTGCCGCATATCCGAGACGCAATACCGATCCGTCTTTCAAGTGCAGACGGCCTGCGCCCTGTATTTGCATGAAGAACGCATCGGCCCAGGTGGCGACATAGGCCAACTCCAACCCTCGCCCGCTCAGCGCGCCGTTCTCTATCTCCTTTCGCGAGTAGTAGGGCTGCGGCTGGCCATTCACGAGGCGGCCATAATCCATGCCCAACGCTCTCTTTCCCGCCAACTCAAAAGCGACGAGATCAGCTGGCTTCCGGTAGATTGGAATGGAAAACCGGTTGTCAGGATGGAGGCTTGCCTCCACTTGCGGCTCGAAATAGCCGGTAAACAGCCCTCCTGCCGCATCCACGACGCGGTAGGGCCGGAACCAGGTTTCAAAGAACGTCCTTGGATCGAGGTCCTTTTCGGCTGCTGAGCAGATTTCGCGCCATTGGTCCTGATGTCCGCCGTAGCGAACGGATCGATCAAATGCCCATGAACCAGACAAGACCTCCCGGCAGGACTCCCTGAACGGCTGCAAGGCCTCCACCAGGTTATCCGCCTTCCATCCTTCGATAGACTGGAAGGATACTGGCTCAAGAGCGTTTGCTGTCGATCCCATCATGCACAAACAGGCAGCCAAACAAGGGCCGCGCAGCCATCCCCATGGCATCACTCGGCCGGAGCCTCGGTCGCCACAAGTTTCCAGTTGGGGTCGCGAGACGAGAGATTGCGTTCAAATGACCAAACGTCAGTGATCTCCCGGATTTGCGTGGGATCGCCGTCGATGACTTCACCCGAACTCGAACGTGTGGCGGAGATCATTTCACTGACAAACTCCATGGAGATGTTGGCCTTTGACCCCGACAACTGCGCGGCTGTGATTTTCGCACTGTCAATGCCAACGAAGCGGGACTCCATCACTTGCCCGGACGCCTTTCTCTGATCGATGGCTTTCGCAAAGCCCGTATAAACATCCGGCGACAGGAGCGGCTTGAGGGCCTGCTTGTCGCCGCGCGCAAAGCCGTCAACGATCATCTCGTATGCCAATTTCGCACCTTCCACGAAGGACTTGGGTGTGAAGGCCGGATCGGCCGATGCCATCTCGCCCAGCGTTTTAGCCAATGGAGACCCGGGATCGGCAAAACCTTCCCAAACAGGCGGTTGCGCATCCTCAGGTTCGCCACGTGTTTCGTCCTGAGATGTTTCCTGTTGGGGGAATCGGATAATCTTCTTGTCCGGATCGGCAACCGGACGCTCAGGACCCGTTCCCTCCCCAGGTTGGACCGGATCGAAAGGTGGCCGCTCATTGCCTGTTCTGGTCCCCAGCACAGATCGCAGGCGCCAGAAAACGACCAGCGCAATCGCGAGAAGCAGTAAATTCAGGGGATCGAATGCCATTCGTCGGTCCAGGTGATCCAAGGATTCATCTTGTGTCGTCGAGTTACGCCTATGGCGGAACACGCCTTCCGTCCATATATATGAACCGCAAGGTGAGGTCCAAGTGCAAAGGAAACAATAGTTCTAGATGTTGAGGCTGCTCCCCATTCTGGTCCTTTTCGGGTTCGCAGCCGAAATCGCTTCAATTATCTGGATCGGGCGAGCCATTGGTGTGTTCGGCACACTGTTCCTCATGTTCCTGGGATTTGTTGCGGGCGTGGCCCTGTTCCGCTCGACGGGGGTCGACATTGCATCCGCGCTGCGAGGACAGGTTTCCGGCCCGGAATCCGACAAGCGGTTTGCGGCAAGAATGATCTTGAGGGTCATTGCTGGGTTGTTCCTGATGATTCCTGGGTTCTTTTCCGATGTCCTGGCCGCAATCCTGCTGTTGCCACCCATCCAGAGTCTGCTGGCGTCGAAAATGAAGGTCGTTTCAGGAGCGACTTCCGATTTTGCCGGTAGCCGGACCTATACGGGCAGCACGATCATTGAAGGCGAAGCCGTCGAAGTGGAGCCTGACAGCGGTCAAAATCGGAAACTTCCGTAGAGCCGGTGGAAACTTGCAGCGGCGGTGGCAGCGTGTTAACGAACGCCCAAATTGCAAAAGGCGGACACCATGACGAATTCACCAGACAGCACCGATACAGACAAGCCTGCGTCGGAGGCGACCAATGGTGGAGGGCAGGAGGCGCCAGCACAAGCGACGTCGGCCAATCCACAACAACAGCCGTCGATGCGGATTCTTGGGCAATATCTGAAAGATATGAGTTTCGAGAATCCAAACGCTCCACAAGCGTTGGCACCGCAACAAAATCAACCCGATATCAATATCGCGGTCAATGTGAACGCCAAAAATCTTGCGCAGACGGACTATGAAGTCGAACTGCATCTGAATGCCAAGGCAACGTCCGCGGATAAGGTGATCTTTGCGGTCGAACTGGTTTATGCCGGCACATTCAGGATGGAAAACTTCCCGCAGCAAATGCTGCACCCGGCAGTGTTGATCGAGTGCCCGCGGATGTTGTTTCCGTTCGCGAGGCAGATTCTGGCTGAGGCAACACGCAACGGTGGCTTCCCCCCATTGATGCTGGATCCGATCGATTTCACCGCGATGTATCAGAAGCGCCTTCAGCAGCAAGCGGCCGGCAAGGCCTAAGGTCGTTCCGCCTTCCAAAGGCAGTCCGCGCCGAGTTCATCAATGAGAGCCCGATGGGCTCCCAATTCAATGGCGGTGAGGCGAACTGGAAGCTGTGAAGGCCGCTGAGTGGCCTTGATCCGGTGGTTGTTTTGAGTCGAGACAGGTTTGACCCGTGTTTCCAGGGTCAATGCAGTTTGGCGTCCACCGATAAGTTCGAGATAAACCTCGGCGAGCAGTTCGGAGTCCAGCAAGGCACCGTGTTTGGTTCGTCTGGAGTTGTCGATTCCGTATCTGCGGCATAATGCGTCGAGGCTATTGGCTGAGCCGGGGTGTTTCTGCCGCGCAATATGAAGTGAATCGATCACTCGCTCGGTAGCGATTGCAGCGTGGCCGACATAAGATAGCTCCGCATTCAGGAAGCCGATGTCAAAACTGGCATTGTGGATGACCAAGATCGCATCACCGATGAAGTCGATGAAGTCGCTGACAATCTGTGAAAACGTAGGCTTGTCGCTTAGAAAGGCCTGCGAGAGGCCATGAATGGCCTCGGCCTCGGAAGGCATATCACGCTCCGGGTTGATATAGACATGGAACGTACGACCGGTCGCAACGTGATTCAGAAGTTCGACGGCACCGATTTCAACAACCCGATGTCCCGAGGCCGGATCGAGACCCGTTGTTTCCGTATCGAGAACGATCTCACGCATTCGGCAATCCCTTAGTCAGAAGCAGCAGCCGCTCGAGCAGGCTTGTCACTTGTCGTTTTGTATCGGCGATCGTCTGCGAAGTATCAATGACAAAGTCTGCGGACCTCCTTTTATCGGTATCGGGGACCTGCCGGGCCATGATGCTTGCGAATTTCGCCTCGGTCATACCTTCCCTTGCCATGGCTCGAGCTCTTTGTGTGTCATCCGGGCACGAGACGACAATGATCTTGTCGACATCTCTTTGGCGATTGGTCTCAAACAAAAGCGGAATATCGAGAATAACAAATGGTGCACCTGCAGCGGCGGCGGCGGACAAAAATTCAGCTTGCGCACTCCTGACACGCGGATGGACGATCGCTTCGATCTGCTTCAGGAGATCAGGTGCCGCTTGGATTGCGAGGGAGAGTTTTCTACGGTCCACAAAACCGTGTTTGACTGCTTGAGGCACGAGCCGGCCAATGTCTTCAACTGCAGGTCCCCCGGTGGAGTAGATCTCGTGCACGATATCGTCGCTATCGAAGACCGGGACGCCAACAGCCGCAAACATGCGAGCCGCTGTCGTCTTGCCCATTGCAATGGAACCTGTCAGTCCAATAATCATCATCTCGCGTAATCCGGATCAACGTCGCGTGCGACAATGTCGTAAAGCTCCTGAGTTACGACCGGCCTGATTCCAAACCACAATTCAAATCCACGTACGGCTTGATGTAGCAGCATGCCCAAGCCCTCCGCGGTGCGGTAGCCGCGGCGTTGGGCATCTTGCAATAGCGCTGTGCGCAATGGTGTGTAGACGATATCTGAAACGACAGCGTCGCTCGGGAGACGAGCCAGGTCAATGTCCAAAGGGGGTTGGCCAGTCATGCCAAGTGATGTGGTATTGATCAGGAGCTGGGCGTCTGCGAGAGATTCGGAACGTCGATCCCACAGGATATCCCTCACTGGGTTTCCGAACCTCTTCGCCAACGCTTCGCTTCGCTCTCTGGAGCGATTGGCGACCAGGATCTCGCTGACGCCCTGCTGCAAGATAATATGGATGATCGAGGCTGTTGCGCCGCCGGCACCGAGTACGACAACTTTGCTGTTCCTGAGCGCAAGTTCGGGAACCTGACTTTGTAAGCTTCGGATATAGCCCTCGCCATCCGTATTCGTACCGTAGAGCTTGTGGTCTCGAACATAAATGGTGTTGACGGCGTGGAGGTCGCCAGTCAGTTCATCGGCGGAGGTGACAAGATCGTAGACCCGTTCCTTGTAGGGGAGAGTGACATTGCAACCGACATAGCCATTCGCGGCTAGATTTCGGATGAAGGAGACGAGATCATGGGGCTCCACGGGAACACGGGTGTAGCTTGCGTCGAGGCCATAGGCCCTGATCCAGTAGCCGTGGATGAGGGGTGAACGGGAATGGTTGATTGGCCAGCCAATCACACAAGCTCTCTTCATGAGGGAATGGCTTTCACAAACCGCAAGAAGTTCAGCAGTGGTATCATGGGAAGACCGAGAATCGCGAAATAGTCACCGTCAATGTTGTCGAAGAGTTGGATGCCTTGATTTTCGAGCTGGTAGCCACCGACAGATGACGTGCAACGAGGTCCCGCGGATTGCAAGTAGTCGACAAGAAACGCGTCGGAAAAATTGCGCATTGTCATTGTCGCTGTCTGGGCATACGCCCAGATCGAGAAACCATTGAGCGCGCATACGACGGATGAAATCAGGAAATGGTCCTTTCCGCGAAGGTAAGTCAGCTGTTCCCGGCAGTGGTCCGCATCGACGGGCTTACCGAAAATCTGGCCTTCACAGGCGAGGACCTGATCTGCGCCGATAACAATGGCATTCGGATGGTGTTGGGAGACATCAACTGATTTCGATTTTGCCAGGCGCCGGGAGGCTTCTGCGGGGGTCCAGTGCGGATTACGTTGAAGTAGAGCCTTCTCATCAATGTCTGGTGCAATCGACTCGTAACGCAGACCTGCGTTGGCGAGGAGCGCTCGTCGTGTCGGACTCGTCGACGCAAGTATGATCACGTCATTGAGCCTTCCGTTTGTGTTCCGCATAGAGATTCATGATTGAGGCAGCCGTTTCTTCTACCGAACGACGTGTGACGTCAATCATCGGCCAGCCATGCAAAACACAAAGGTTTTTCATCGCTACAATCTCCTCTGTAATTTGTCGCGGATCGATATAGTCTGTCGATCTGCTTTCCTTCAGTGTGAGCAAGCGATGCCTTCGGATTTGTGCGATACGCTCTGCGCTAGCGATTAGACCGACGACTAACGGTTCGGTCATTTCCGCCAGTTGGGCGGGAAGAGCAATGCCCGGAACGGCAGGGATATTTGCCACTCGAACTCCACGTTGTGCAAGATAGATGGAGGTTGGCGTCTTAGAGGTTCGGCTGACACCGAGGATGATCACATCAGATTTGTCGATGTCCGAGGTGTTTTGTCCGTCGTCATGGGCCATCGTGAAGTTGAGGGCATCAATTCTCCTGAAATAATCGGTGTTTAGTGCGTGCTGGCCGCCAACTTGAGGCTTGGATTGAGTGTTGAGATACTGCGCCAGGAGAGAGATGACGGGGTCGAGAATAGACACGCAGGGCACCGCCATTCTCTCGCATGCGGCTTCAAGGAGCTTTCGGACGTCAGGGTTGATGATCGTATAGAGGACGATGCCAGGTTGGTCCTCGATTTCCCGCAGTGCCTTGTTAAGCTGTGAAGCAGACCGGACAAGGGCATAGATATGCGCGATGGGGCGGAATTCGGCATATTGGGCCGCAGCGGCCTTGGCTACAGTGTTCAGCGTTTCTCCGGTGGCATCCGAGACCAGGTGAAGATGATAGTAACGTTGAGACGAGGAGTTCGGCATCGGATGTGGATGAGTTGTTGAGAATTGGAAGGCTCTGTCATAGCCGGAAAACCAGAGCGGAGGATATCAAGATTGTAGTCCACAGCCTTTGCGTGGCGGAGTTGCCAGGGTGAAACTGTGGAGTTTTGGTGTGAGAAACGGCGCTCAGTCCTTGGTTCCTTGAGGCACAGTTCCTTAACTATTTGTTAACCTTCGTTAATATTTGGTAAATGCTCTTTTGGCCTCCGGGTGCAACGGATGCGGAGGTGACTGTGGACGATTTGGGGATAGAGGAGTATCCCGCAATGGCTGTCTCAATCAAAAGAGTCAGATAAGAAGAGATAAAGTGTATTGGGAAGGCGTAGATCGTGGCATCAAAACCGATACTTGATGTTCTGAGACGACAACCGGCGACCAGACGACCGATGTGGTTCATGAGGCAAGCCGGCCGGTATTTGCCGGAGTATCGTTTGGTCAGAGAGAAGGCCGGCTCGTTCCTGGACCTCTGTTACAATCCGGAATTGTCTTGTGAGGTAACACTTCAACCATTGCGGCGCTATGACCTCGATGCTGCAATCGTGTTTGCCGACATCTTGGTTGTGCCGGATGCAATGGGCCTTGATGTCAGCTTTGTGGAAGGTGAAGGGCCAGTTCTTGGAACCGTGCGAAATATGACCGAGGTATCCGGTCTTGGTGAGGTCCGCGGGACGCGTGAAACGAACAGTGTATGTGAGACCATCAAGAATGTGAGGAGCCGTCTCCAGGAATCGCAAGCGCTAATCGGGTTTTGTGGAGCGCCATGGACTGTCGCGAGCTATATGGTGGCGGGTGGTAGCTCGGACAGAGTTCTTGCGAGGGTTGCCGCTTACCGGCGGGAGACTTGGTTTTTGAAACTGATTGAGCGGTTGGTCGTGGAGTCTGTCGAATACCTGTCAGCACAGATTGATGCGGGTGCGGAAGCGGTCCAGATTTTCGATTCGTGGGCGGGAGATCTCATTTCGACCGAGCGCGAAGAGTTTGTTGTGACGCCGATCAAGAAGATCTCATCGGAGTTGTATCGTCGACATCCGAATGTTCCCATTATTGCGTTCGCGAGAGGGCTTGGGGTTGATCATGGGGTGGTCGGCAGGCTGGAAGGGGTGAGCGGGATCGGTATTGAGACTGAATTGGATATGGCCGTGTTGCCGGAAGACATGGTGGTTCAGGGTAATCTTGACCCTGTCGCGCTTTTGGCTGGGTCAGATGTTGCAGTGCGGGAAACTGCAAGAATCTGCAATCGAATCAGCCCAGGCCGACATATTTTCAACTTGGGCCATGGGATTCGGGTGGGCACGGATCCGGATGTGATTTCTGCCGTTGTTGACGGCGTTAGAGCTTTGGATGGGTGATCTCTATCTCTGGACGAAGATTGTCCATATTCTCGCGGTAATCTCGTGGATGGCAGGGCTGTTCTATTTGCCGCGGTTGTTTGTCTATCACGCTGAAAATGGCGGGATATTGACCTTGGATAAGGTCTTTGTGGCGATGGAAGGCCGATTGTTGAAGGCAATTATGCGGCCGGCGGCAGTGGTGTCGGTCTGTGCCGGGTTGTTGTTGATCTGGTTGGGAAGCTGGTATGGTCCAATGGCCGGTTGGCTTTGGGGAAAACTGGTTCTGGTCGGAGCGCTCATTGTATTTCACGGAACTCTCGAATTTCATGCGGGCCGGTTTCGGCGCGGTGTCGAGCGGTGCAACGGGAGATATTTCAGAGTCATCAATGAGGTGCCAACGGTCCTGTTGATCTTCATTGTGATCTTGGTGGTATTGAAGCCGTTTTGAGTTATCTGTTGTTGTAGGTCCCATTGGGAGCTATATATGCGTCGCGGCATGGCACTCCATGCTGTCCTGCCCCCTTTCGCTGAATGAGGTTCAGCGGCGCATTTCCCTTTTGAAAATTCGTAAAGAAGACTGATGACTGCGATTGATGGAATGAAGGAAATCAAACTTCATGACTTGAAGCTGAAGACTCCAGCAGAATTGGTGTCGATGGCGGAAGAACTGGAGGTTGAGAATGCCAGTGCCTTGCGGAAGCAGGAGCTTTTGTTTGCGATTCTGAAGAATCTTGCTTCCCGGGATGTGGAAATCATCGGGGAGGGTGTTGTCGAGGTCTTGCAGGACGGATTCGGGTTTCTCCGTTCGCCTGACGCAAATTATCTCGCGGGGCCAGATGACATCTATATCAGTCCCAGTCAGATCCGGAAATTTACGTTACGGACAGGTGATACTGTTGAAGGCCAGATCAGGAGCCCAAAAGAGGGCGAGCGTTATTTCGCGCTGGTAAAGCTGAACAAGATCAACTTTGAAGATCCCGAAAAAACCCGCCACAAGGTTCACTTTGACAATTTGACGCCGCTCTATCCTGACCAAAAGTTGGAGATGGAGACAGGCGATCCCACGCGTAAGGATTACTCATCACGTGTGATCGATATCGTATCGCCATTGGGTAAGGGCCAACGTGGATTGATCGTGGCGCCGCCGCGGACCGGCAAGACCGTATTGCTGCAGAATATTGCTCATTCGATCACCGCCAATCATCCGGAATGCTATCTAATCGTGCTGTTGATCGATGAACGGCCTGAAGAAGTGACAGACATGCAGCGGTCGGTCAAAGGTGAAGTCATTAGCTCGACTTTTGACGAACCGGCCTCTCGTCACGTGCAAGTCGCCGAGATGGTGATCGAAAAGGCAAAGCGTCTGGTCGAGCACGGTCGGGATGTGGTCATTTTGCTCGACTCCATTACGCGATTGGGTCGGGCCTACAATACGGTTGTGCCATCTTCCGGTAAGGTTCTGACTGGCGGCGTGGACGCAAATGCGCTCCAGCGGCCGAAGCGGTTCTTTGGCGCTGCCCGGAATATCGAGGAAGGCGGTTCATTGACGATCATTGCTACGGCATTGATTGATACCGGGAGCCGCATGGATGAGGTGATCTTCGAAGAGTTCAAGGGAACGGGCAATTCAGAAATCATCCTCGATCGTAAGGTTGCGGATAAGCGAGTCTTCCCAGCAATTGATATCTTGAGGTCTGGTACCCGGAAGGAAGAGTTGCTGACGAAGGCAGATCAGCTGAAGAAGACCTATGTCCTCCGGCGTATTCTGAATCCGATGGGGACGGTGGATGCGATCGAGTTCCTTTTGGACAAGTTGAGACAGACCAAGTCGAACAGTGATTTCTTTGATTCGATGAATGCGTAGTTGCCAAGGTTACTGGGCGGCGATTGATTCGCATGCGATATGAATATATCGGAAACGATTTATGCGCTGTCCACTCCTGCAGCGATTTCGGCTGTAGCAATTGTGCGGATCAGTGGTCCGGAAGCGCGCAATGTACTGGACCATCTGACTGCGCATAGGATTCCGCCGGAAAGAGAGTTTTCGGTTCGACGGCTGATCGACCCAGTAACGGCCGAGACCTTGGATGTCGGCGGGGTGTTGTGGTTGCCGGCGCCGCGAAGTTTTACAGGTGAGGACTGCGCTGAATTACACCTGCATGGTAGTCAGGCGGTTCTTGCGGCTGTATTTCGGGCATTGGGTGGTTTCGAGGGCTTGCGCATAGCAGAGCCAGGTGAATTTACCCGGCGGGCCTTTGTGAACGGCAAGATGGATCTCGTGGAAGTTGAAGGACTTGCTGATCTGCTTGCGGCGAAGTCGGAAGCTCAGCGGCATTTGGCGGTCGAGCAGGTACTCGGACGATCGAGTTTCCGATATGACGTGTGGCGTCAGCGATTGGTGGACATCCTTGCTCTGATCGAAGCTGATGTGGATTTTTCAGAAGAAGAAGACGTGTCGGGCGCCGGGGAGTCGCAAGTGGACGGGCTTATCGAAGCCCTGGTGATAGAATTGCAGCGAGCATTGGAGACTAGCCAAGGCGTCGAGCTGCTGAGACATGGAGTGCGGGTATCCCTTGTTGGACTGCCGAACACCGGGAAGTCGAGTCTGCTGAATGCGATCGTCCGGCGAGAAGCGGCGCTTGTGTCGCCGATTGCAGGAACCACGCGGGACGTCATCGACGTCTCAGTGGAAATGGGGGGCATTCAGGTCATACTGAGCGATATGGCTGGTCTGAGAGCTGAGGTTGAGGACGAGGTCGAAGCGGCGGGGGTCAAGAAGGCTCGTCGAGAGATCGCCGAATCCGATGTCGTGGTCTGGGTATGCTCTCCCGATGTCATTGGCAGCGGCGTGGTCGAAACGGCGATCCAGCCGGATATCGTGGTTTACGGGAAATGTGACCTCCGTGAGCCGGACTCGATTCATATGCGGAACGATTCTGGCCATACCGTCACGGTGAGGTTGTCAGCAACCACGGGGGTTGGACTGGAGGAGTTCGTTGATGCGGTTTCCATGGTGGCTCGATCGCGGATCGGCAATTGTGAGTCGGCCGTGGTAACAAGTGCGCGGCAAAGAGATGCGATACGCGCCGTGATCGCCGAGCTGGACGGGGCGTTGGTGATTGCGAAGAACCGTTTAGAGCTGAAGGCTGAGCATGTTCGGCGAGCAGCGGATGGGATGGCACGAATCACCGGGCGTATTGATGTTGAGGAGTGGCTCGGTGCGATCTTCAGCCGATTCTGTATCGGCAAATAGCGTTTGTTTCACGTGAAACGAAGTCAGACTTTTGACCCAGTTGAATCAAGGCACTAAAAGAGCCCCATGGTGATCAAATACGATGTTATTGTGATTGGAGGCGGGCATGCGGGCTGTGAAGCTGCTGCCGCCGCCGCCCGCACTGGTGCCAGGACGGCCCTCCTGACCCACCGTGCAGATACCATTGGTGAGATGTCCTGCAACCCCGCCATCGGGGGCATTGGCAAAGGCCACATGGTGCGAGAGATCGATGCCCTGGATGGACTGATGGGACTGGTCGCGGATCGCGCCGGCATTCAGTTTCGCCTGCTTAACCGGTCGAAAGGGCCTGCTGTCCGGGGTCCTAGAGCTCAGGCCGACCGAAAGCTCTACAAGCAGGAGATGCAGGCTGCGATAGCCGGACTCACCGAACTGACCGTTATTGAGGGGGATGCGCAGGAATTACACCTTAGGCATGGTAACGTCGCTGGCGTCATCTGCAAGGATGGCAAGATCTTCAAGTGCAGTGCAGTTGTGTTGACGACTGGGACATTCCTTGATGGCGTGATTCATATCGGGGACCAGCGCATTCCTGCCGGACGCCATGGGGAACCACCTTCGACTGGTCTTTCTGGTCAGTTTCGGTCGCTTGGCTTGCGGCTTGGAAGGCTGAAGACTGGGACACCAGCCCGGCTGAACGGCCGAACCATTGAATGGCACCGGCTCGAAGAACAGAAGGGCGACCCAACCCCGGTCCCGTTCTCATTTATGACAACGGCCATTTCAACGCCGCAGGTCTCCTGCCATATTACAAACACCACCCATCGAACTCACGAAGTCATTCGCGAGAATTTGCATCGTTCACCGATGTATTCGGGTCAGATCGCCGGAGTCGGCCCGAGATATTGCCCCTCAATTGAAGACAAGATTCACCGGTTTGCCGAAAAGTCCTCCCATCAGGTGTTTCTAGAGCCTGAGGGCCTCGAAGATGACACCATCTACCCGAATGGTATTTCCACTTCACTTCCCCAGGACGTCCAGGAACAATTCATCCGAACGATCCCCGGACTTGAAGCCGTTCAGATCAAGCGGTGGGGTTACGCGATCGAGTATGACCACATTGATCCAACCGAACTCCATCCCAGTCTGGAAGTGAAGCGTATCCCGGGGTTGTTTCTCGCCGGCCAAATCAACGGCACGACGGGCTATGAAGAGGCCGCTGCTCAAGGACTCGTGGCGGGACTCAATGCGTCATGCAAGGCATCCGGCAGTAGTCCTGTTATTCTCGGCCGCGACTCCAGCTATATTGGAGTCATGATCGATGATCTGGTGACGAAGGGCGTTACGGAACCGTATCGTATGTTTACGTCCCGGGCCGAATACCGTCTATCTCTGCGTTCGGACAACGCGGACCTTCGCCTTACGCCATTCGGTTTGACTCACGGCGTGATTAGGCCTGAGCGGTCTCAGGTCTTCAGGGAACGTCAGGACAGGATCACTCGGGGGCTAGAGCTCGCCAAAGGACTCCAGGTCACACCGACTGAGATCGCGCGGATCGGCATTCGGGTCAATCAAGATGGAAAACGCCGCAATATGCTCGATATCATCGGTATGCCAGATATCGGGCTAGGTGGCGCCAGGCAGATTTGGCCAATTCTCGCCGAGCTTCAGGCTGATGTGATTGACGCTTTGGAGGCGGAAGCCCTCTATGCAGGTTATCTGGCTCGTCAAGAAGCAGACGTTGCTGCAATCCGGAAGGAGGAGCGCCTTAACCTCCCGTCTTCAATCGATTATGATGGCATGCCTGGCCTATCCGCAGAGGTTCGGCAGAAACTCAAACGTGTGCAGCCCTCCACTTTGGGGCAGGCGTCCCGGATCGACGGAATGACACCGTCAGGTCTGGCCATACTCATTGGGCATGTCCGGCGAATGGACCGCCGCAAGGCTGGCTGACCATGTCGGCGCAGACCCCTGAGGAACTGTTTCGGATCTATAATGTTTCACGTGAATCACGATTTCGGCTCCAAACCTACGTCAATCTACTGTTGACCTGGCAGAAGGCCGTCAATCTGATTGGTCCGTCTACGGTTCCCTTGATTTGGAGCCGACACATTTGCGACGCCCTCCAATTGCTCCCTTTGCTGCCGCCGAATTGCGAAACGATCACAGATTTGGGTTCTGGAGCAGGGATTCCCGGCTTGGTCGTGGCGCTTGCGGCAGACATCGAGGTACACCTTTACGAAAGCAACGCCAAGAAATGTGCTTTCCTCCGCGAAGTTGTCCGCAAGACCGGAGTTCGCGCCTGCGTCCAATGCGTACGTTTGGAAGAAATAGAGCGCCTTGGTGCCGTTCCAGCGGTGCAGTGCGTGGTCTCACGTGCCTTGGCTCCCCTGCCGCTCCTCCTTGAGCTCGGAGAGCCATTTCTTCGCTCTGGCGCGATTGGCCTTTTCCACAAGGGACGAGATGTAGCCCTTGAATTGACGGAAGCCACCAAATATTGGAGATTTCAGTCTCTACAGCACGCAAGCGCCTGCGATTCGCAAGGCGTGGTTCTGGAGGTCAGGGAGGTTAGCCGTGTCTGAACAGCATATCATGGAGTCCGCTGCGCCGGCGCCCCGCATTCTCGCCGTTGCCAATCAGAAGGGCGGCGTCGGAAAGACGACCACAGCCATCAATCTGGGGACGGCGCTGGCGGCCGTGGGTGAGCGTGTGCTGATCATCGATCTCGATCCACAAGGCAATGCGAGCACCGGCCTCGGGATTTCGCGGCGCAACAATCAAAGATCAACCTATCATGTTCTGATGGGGGAGGCTTCGCTCCAGGATGTCATTGTCGAATCGGGCATACCGCGGCTGCATTGCGCTCCATCGACCATGGACCTCCTGGGAGCCGAACTCGAGCTCGCAGGCATTGACCGGAAGACCTACCGGCTTGCGGACGCAATTTCAGCCCTATCACTATCCGGTCATCCTGGGCGGACCTACTCATACATCCTGGTTGACTGCCCGCCGTCACTCAATCTTTTGACGATCAATTCGCTCTCTGCAGCCGACGCAATCCTCGTTCCGCTGCAATGTGAGTTTTTCGCCCTTGAGGGCCTAAGCCAGCTGATCAAGACCGTGGAGCGGGTCAAAGTCACGCTGAACCCGCGGCTTACGATACAGGGAGTAGTGCTCACAATGTTCGACAAGCGAAACAACCTCTCGGAACAGGTTGCAGAAGATGTTCGAAGCGTGTTGGGCGACAAGGTCTACCAAACAGTCATACCGCGGAATATCCGGATTTCCGAGGCTCCGTCCTATGGCAAGCCTGTCCTGCTTTATGACAACGCATGTACCGGTTCGCAGGCATATATCCGCCTGGCCTCGGAAGTCATCCGGCGGGAACGCGAGATCCTCAAGGCCGCCTGATCGATTCGTTTCCGTAACCGAAATGAGGCGGAGATCCGCCAGTCCGGAGTAGCAATACGTGATGCAAGCCAACAAAAAACGTCTCGGCCGTGGTCTGGCCGCCCTCATAGGTGATGAGGCGAGCGAAGAATCGATCGTGCAGGATGTCCGTTCGCTGCGGCATCTGCCAATTGAACTGCTTCACGCGAGCCCCAACAATCCCCGCAAACAGTTCGATGATTCCGATCTCGATGATCTCGCCAGATCAATTCGTGACAAGGGCCTCCTGCAGCCGATTGTTGTGAGGCCAAGGGCCCAGGGCGAATATGAAATCGTTGCCGGTGAACGGCGATGGCGGGCAGCCCAAAGGGCTGGCGTCCATGACGTCCCCGTTCTGATCCGTGAGTTGAGCGATGGCGAGGCGCTTGAGATTGCGCTGATCGAGAATGTTCAGCGGTCAGACCTCAATCCGCTTGAAGAGGCACGGGCCTACAGCCTCCTGGTGGAACAATACACCTATACCCAGCAGCAATTGGCTGATTCAATCGGCAAGAGCCGCAGCCATATCGCCAATACGTTGAGATTGCTCACTCTTCCAGAAGCAGTTCGAGCCCAGATCGAAGATGGCCAATTGACTGCGGGCCATGCCCGGGCGTTGGTTGCCACCGATTCGCCTGCGGAACTAGCAGATCAAATCATCAAACTCGGACTATCCGTTCGTGAAGCGGAAGGACTGGCACGCGAGTCAGCATCTCCCCGGAAGGCCAAGACGCCCCGTGAGAAAGATGCCGATACCAAGGCCCTTGAGAAGACCTTGTCGGAAGCCCTTGGCTTGAAGGTTGATATCAAGCATGGCACGACCGGGGCAGGCCATCTGACGATTTCCTATAAGTCGATTGAACAGTTAGAGGATATCTGCCGCCGCCTCCAGACGTGATCGACCTCAGTGCCGGAAGTGCCGCACTCCAGTAAAGACCATGGCCAACCCGGCATCGTCAGCGGCTTTGATGACCTCATCGTCTCGCATCGATCCACCAGGCTGAATGACAGCGGTGGCACCGGCGTTAGCCGCCGCCAGCAAACCATCGGCAAATGGGAAAAAGGCATCTGAAGCGACCACCGAGCCTACGACCGGCGAAGTCTGAGAGTTGTTGTCACCAAGACTATCTGCCGCCTTGGCCACTGCAATCCGCGACGAGTCGACACGAGACATCTGGCCAGCTCCAATGCCGACGGTCGCGCCATTCTTGGCGTATACAATCGCATTGGATTTCACATGCTTGGCCACCTGAAACGCAAACAGCAGATCCTTGAGCTCGGATGGCGATGGCTCTCGCTTGGTAACGGTACGGAGCTCTACGTCACGGATGGAAACTGTATCCCTCGTCTGAACCAGCAATCCGCCCGCTACAGACTTGACGCTGAGTCCATTTCCTGGTTTGGACTCGCGGTCCAACACCAGTAGCCGAAGATTCTTCTTGGACGCGATTTGCTCAAATACTTCGTCGTTCACTGCCGGCACGACGATCACTTCTGTGAACAACTTGGCAATCTCAGCCGCGGTCGGACCATCCAGCTCCCGATTAAACGCGATGATACCCCCAAACGCACTCACCGGGTCGCATGCCAGTGCCCGCCTGTAAGCCTCTATCGGTGACGCACCAATGGCGACCCCGCAAGGATTTGCATGCTTCACTATGACGCAGGCCGCTTCAGTTTCCGCATCAAACTCGGCCAGACACTCAAGGGCAGCGTCCGTGTCATTGATATTGTTGTAGGAGAGTTCCTTACCCTGCAGCTGCCGGACAGCCGTGATCCCATGTCGGCCACCTGGTGTCGCCACGAGTATCGCCTCTTGATGCGGGTTTTCTCCGTAGCGGAGCGACTGGAGGACGGCACCGCCGGTTGTAAAATAACCGGCCGCCAATCCAAGACCGGCCTCAGACACCAACCACTGACTGATCGCTGAGTCATATGCCGCAGTTCGTGCGAATGCCTTGGCAGCAAGGCGCCTCCGGATCGCAACATCCGTTCGCATATCATTGGCCTTCAATTCGGCGAGTACAGATTCATAGTCACCGGGGTCCACAATGACTGTGACATCCCCGTGATTCTTGGCCGCGGCGCGGATCATCGCAGGACCACCCACGTCAATGTTTTCAATAGCCTCGTCCCAATCCGGATTTCCCGCCACCGTCTTCTCAAACGGATAGAGATTCACCACCAGCAGGCCGATCGGTGAAATCTTATGCTCACTCCGTGCCTTCTCGTGCCCCGGATCATCCAGCACCCCAAGCAACCCGCCGTGGATCTTTGGATGCAATGTCTTTACCCGGCCATCCATGATCTCCGGAAAACCGGTCACTGAAGACACGTCGGTCACGGCAATGCCCCCGGCACCGAGAGCCTTCGCTGTGCCGCCAGTAGAGATGATCTCAATACCCTGATCAGCAAGACCTCTGGCAAACTCAACCAGTCCCGTCTTGTCGGAAACGGAAATCAGCGCACGTCGGATCGGATGGGACATTGTAACCTCATTATACTTTCTGCAGTCCCATAATTTCTTTGGGAATGCACAGCAATGCCTAGGCGCGACGTCTCATTGCCGCGGCGAAAAAACCATCCATTCCCACATTCCCGCCGACCTGAAAATGCGGCAACGTCCTCAGCATACCCGGAGCCACCTCGAAATCAGGGGGAAGTTCCACCCACTTGGTTGCATCCTCATACACACAGAACTCCGAATGCCGCTGCAGGAACTTGTCGATCTGTTGCTCTCCCTCCTCGGGTTCAAGGGAGCATGTGCAATACACAAGCAGACCTTCCCTCTTCACCAGCGTTGCCGCATGATCCAAAAGGCGGGACTGAACCCTGGCCAGTTGCCATATATCGCGCTCTGACTTCACATATGGCAGTTCAGGATGCCGCCGGATCGTTCCCGTCGCCGAACATGGTGCATCAAGTAGCACACCGTCAAACTCCCCCTGTCCTTCGAATTTCGAAGCATCGGCACAAACGACATTTGCCTTGAACCCCATGCGCTGCAGATTCTGCTTAAGCCGTTCGAGCCTTGTCGTAGAGCTGTCAACGGCCGTAACCTCCGCCCCGCTACAGCATAGTTGCAGCGTCTTTCCTCCAGGTGCCGCACACAGATCCACCACGCTCTTGCCGCATACGTCACCCAACAACTTGACCGGCAGCCCTGCCGCCACATCCTGTACCCACCATTGTCCCGTGTTGAACCCCGGTAATTCCGCAATCGGGGCAGATGTGAGCGGCAAACGGATATGATCCGCAAGGAGCTGCTTGCCACCCAGTCGTTCCGCCCATTCTTTCGCGTTGTTCTTCACCACGATGTCGGTTGGTGGCTCGGAAAGATGGGTGTCGGCGATCTTATGAATCGTCTCGAGCCCAAACTGTCGAACCCAGCGCTTCAACAACCACGCAGGTATATTCGACGCTACCGCCTCACCCGGTTCCGGAGAGACAAGCTGCGTACCGGCGACCTTCCGCAAGACAGCATTGATCACTCCCGTGAAATGCCGTGCATTCCGATCAGCCCGCCCGGCTTCCACGGCAAGGTCTATGACGGCATAGGCTGGGGTATCCAGAAACAGCAACTGGGCAGCCGCGCTCCTCAAGATGGGCAGGGCCAGTCCAGACTTCCGGGGCAGCGGTTTCGACAAGCGCTTACTCAGAATGGCATCGATCTCGCCCATTCTCCGCAATGTCGTCAAAACGATCTGAACGGCGAACGCGTGGTCGCGTTGGTCGAGGCCGTGCTGACGCGAAGCCTCTCCAATGGCTTCATCGGCGTTGCCTTTGCGGGTCAGGATTGCGTCCAGTGCCTCGGCGGCAACGATGCGGAGCGCGAGGCCAGGAAGATTCTTGCTCAACCCCACGGACCCCGCGGCGCTGGCCGAACGTTCATCGAACCGGCAATTTTCTCAAGTTCCGCAATGCGATTTGCCGTATCCGGGTGAGTTGAGAAAAGATTGTCCATTCTGGCACCCGAGAGCGGATTGATAATGAAAAGATGGGCCGTTGCCGGATTCGCTTCTGCCGAATCGTTGACGACGCGATGGGCAGCACCCGAAATCTTTTCCAAAGCCGATGCCAGCGCAAGTGGCATGCCACTGATTTCCGCTCCACCCCGGTCAGCTCCGTATTCTCTGGTGCGACTGATTGCCATCTGAACAATCATCGCCGCCAGTGGCGCAAGGAAGACCATCAAGATGACGCCAATGACCCCGAACGGATTGTCACGACTGCGACCGCCACCAAAGAACATCCCGAAATTGGCCAACATGGCAATCGCACCTGCAATGGTAGCAGTCACCGTCATCACCAGCGTGTCGCGGTTGCGGACATGGGCAAGCTCGTGCGCCATGACGCCGGCAATCTCATCACGGTTGAGCAACTGCAGCAGACCTGTGGTCGCGGCAACAGCGGCATTCTCCGGATTGCGCCCAGTCGCAAATGCATTGGGCTGTGGATTGTCCATCACATATACCTTTGGCATCGGCAGCCCGGCCCGCCGCGATAGATCCTCGATCATCCCATAGAACTCCGGCGCCGATTGCTTGTCGACCTCGCGTGCTCCATGCATGCGAAGCACCATCTTGTCGGCATTCCAGTATGCGAAGATGTTCATACCAGCCGCAATGACGAAGGCGATGAGCATGCCTTGTTCCCTGCCGATGATGTAGCCGACCGCAAGAAAGAGGCCCATCATCGCCGCCATCAGCAAGCCTGTGCGCATGGTGTTCATTTGGCGAATTTCTCCTTGTCCTGAAGCACGGACTGGCTCCATATGATACCGCGACAGCGAAGGAACAAGGTCATGGATAACGACCATTTACCAGATGCTGCCCGACGTGCACTGGTTGAGGCCGAGCAGCGGCGCAAGGCATTCAAACCCTTGACCTTGCCCAAGGAATTCAATGGATCCGATGGGCCAGAACCGACCCGTTATGGCGACTGGGAACGCAAAGGCATTGCATCGGATTTCTAGATTCTCGGGAATCCCAACCGGGCTCTGATTTGGGCCGCCGAAACGCCCTTGGCCCGCAAGGAGCGGAGCGATGTGCTTCCGGAACTTTTCGACAGCTTCAATCCGGCATTGTCCAGGATGAGATCATGGTGGACATAGGCCGGAGAAGGTAGGCCGAGCAATCGCTGCAAAAGCTGATGTATGGGGGTCGCAGCCTCGATGTCCTTGCCGCGGACCACGTGGGAAACGCCCTGCAGTGCATCATCTGTAACTACTGCAATGTGATAGCTCGAGCCAAGGCGGGGCTTTGCGATGACAACATCACCCCAAACACTGGCCGGCGCATCACCCGCTGCCGACATGTCGATTCGCCAACCATGGGACATACCGCATGTGATGCGTTTTCGTGCCTCCTCCTGTGAAATGGATCGGCATTTCCCGGCATAAAGCGGCTGTCCATCAGGATCGATTGCCGCCAGCCGGGGGGCTTCCTTCCGCGAACAGAAACATGGGTAGATGGCGCTCAGGGCCCACAGCTTCTCCAGCATTGCATGGTAGTCTGCCATGTGCTCGCTCTGTATCCGGACAGGCTGCTCCCACTCCAACCCAAGCCACGCCAGGTCTTCCAGTGCATCTCGCGTAAATTCCGTTGTACAGCGGGTCTGATCCGTATCCTCAATGCGGATCAGCAACCTTCCACCTGCTTCAGCGGCCATTCTGGCGTTCAGGAGCGCCGAGTAGGCGTGCCCCAGGTGTAGGTGGCCGTTCGGGCTCGGGGCAAATCTGAAGACCGGCGACATCATGGGCCGGTCTTGCACTCGACGGGCGAAAAGGTCAAAGGGCAGGCATGGACATGATCCACACCCGGAAACACCTCGTTCACGCGGTCGAACACCTCGTCGCCGTGGAGCCCCGGTTCAAGGATATTGTCGAGACCCACGGCCTGCCTCCTCTCCGGAAGCTGCCGCAAGGTGCACCTACACTCTTCCAGATTGTCACGGACCAGTTGATCTCGCGAACTGCTGCCCGAGCCATCTGGAGCCGAATCGTCTCTGGAATTTCTCCCATGACAGCAGAACGTGTCGCCGCTTCCAGCGAAAGTGAGCTGCGGCGCCTGGGACTGACGGGAGCAAAGGCCAGAGCCTTCCTCGCCATCAGTCAAGCGGACATTCTCGGCCATTTTGACCAGAAATATATGAGGTCACTCGACGACAATAAAGCCCGTGCACACCTGATGCAGATCAGTGGGATCGGCCCGTGGACTGCCGAAATCTATCTGTTATCGGCTCTTGGCAGACCCGATGCCTGGCCGGCGGGCGACGTTGCATTGCAAAGCGCGACCGCTCACCTCTTCGAATTGTCCGTGCGCCCCGATGTCCAGGAAATGGGGCGATTATCTGCACCTTGGCGGCCCCTGCGATCAGTCGCGGCACGGCTCTTGTGGTGTCACTATCGTGGTATGAGCCGCAATCCCCTCGGAAAATAAGACCCCTTCACAGTATCGTTACACCATATATAGTAACGATGGCGTCTATCGAACCGAAGAGGTTAGCGTGCAATTCGCGCCTGTCGCGCCTGAAGCCTGCCCTGCCCTCGTGCTCAATGCGGACTATCGTCCCTTGAGCTACTATCCGCTGTCGCTCTGGTGCTGGCAGGACACGATCAAGGCGGTATTTCTTGATCGGGTCAACATCGTCTCCGAGTATGACCGGGTTGTCCGCAGTCCAAGCTTCGAGTTCAAATTGCCCAGTGTCGTGTCTCTCAAGACATATGTGAAGCCATCGCGGAACCCAGCATTTACCCGGTTCAACGTTTTCTTGCGGGACCGGTTCACCTGCCAATATTGCGGCGATCATGAGGACTTAACCTTCGATCATGTGACCCCGCGCTCCAAGGGTGGACAGACCACGTGGGAAAATGTCGTTGCGGCTTGCTCTCCGTGCAATCTGAAGAAGGGCGGCCTTCTGCCGAACCAGGCCAACATGTTTCCCGCCCAGAAGCCTGCCCGGCCCACGGTGGCCCAACTTCATCGAAATGGCAGGATGTTTCCGCCGAACTACCTGCATCAAAGCTGGCAGGACTACCTCTATTGGGATACGGAACTCGATCCCTGAACCTTGGCTCCCAGCCATGCGACAATAGCCAGGAACAATGAAATGACAGCGTTCCAGCCGGCCAGGGAAAGGCCCAGAATGCGTATGGCCGGCTCGTCACACATGACCACCGGCTTGGTGAGGTCAGGCAGACCGGTGCTCAGTCCGCCAGTACCCGTGCAAGTGTCGGGACCTGGCCACCATTTCCATTCGACGCCGGAATGATAGATGCCGAAGATCATACTTCCCACCCACAGGAGGCATAACAGAAACAGGCCATACCGCCGCGTTTGTGTTGATGGCACAACCAAGAGAGCCGCTGCCAACGGGATCGCGGCGTAATAGGCCCAACGCTGTTTGAGGCAGAGTTCACACGGGGCATATCCGAAGTATTCGAACACCCACGCCCCTAGAATAGTGGCCAGAGCGATGATCAGGATCAGTCCGAGGCTCTTCACGGGGGATAGGGTATTCAACATGATGATAAGGCTCCTCCGATCCCACTATACTTAACCGATAGATACAGGGCGATCAGTATGGCAGCACCAATTGCCGCAATCATACCAAGACGCTGTTCGATGAAGTTCCGGATCGGATCGCCATATCTCTTGAGTGCCCAAGCCAAAGCGAAGAATCGGGCACCACGGGCAACAATGCAGGACACGACAAAGAATGCGAAACTGATCTGCGCAACCCCCGCAAGGATCGTCACCACCTTGATCGGGGGCAGATGGGCAAGGCCGGACGACACAAGCAATACCATGAGGGTGTCTTCACCGGCACAGGCCTTCAGGGCCTCGAAGTCATTGAGTTTGCCATAAAACTCAAGGACAGGTCGTGCCACCGCGTCATAGGCAAGCCAGCCCAAGGCATAGCCGGCAATCCCGCCGAGAGTCGACGCAACGGTTGCCACAAAGGCATAC
>CAZECZ010000001.1:0-87242 GCA_964510815.1 uncultured Aestuariivirga sp. | reverse complement strand
TCCAAGCTGAACTGCAGATGAACGATTGTGTGATTCAAATCACACATTCCTGTTCATCGGAACCAAATGCCGTCAGGTCACTCACCGATGTGACCTGCGAGCCGGTTTCTCCTTTTGAGACAAATTCTTAGGCGAAATGATGTTGGCGACCTTTTCCAGTGACCTGCCGCCAATATAGCCCCCCATCCCGACGGACAAGAAGTCCCAGAAGCCCGATGGCAGCACTTGCCAGTGGGGTTCGAAGGGCAATGTTCGGCCGGCGATCAGATCGGCCAGCGGCAACAACAAGCCGGCAAGGACGAGAAAGCCCATGAGAATCATCATCAGAATCGGCCGCCAATTGCGGGTCAGCCAATGTTCGGACTGGACTTCGGCGAGAACCACCGCCGAACCCAATTCAGCCGATTTCGACAGATAGGCCAAGGTCTGCTGCTCGATCTCGGCGGCGAGCTTGCGCCGCAGTTCCAGGTCGGAAACGTAGGCATCGAGGATCTTCGTGAATGGCCCATTGAACAGGCCTGCCGCCAGTTGTGCAGCAAGGGCAAGCGGAAACACCATCAGATACCATCCTCCTTTGATTTTCTTCGCCGCTCGATGACGATCCAGAAGGCGGCGGCGATCGTTACAGCAGTCAGGGCCATCATCAGTGAGCCCGAGCCACTCCATACAAGCTGCAGCGGGATCGACAGCAGAGATGCAAGGGTTGCCAGAATTGCTGCCGCAATCGTGGAACTGCGGCCCGGCGATTTGCCTTCGATCGGCGCGGGCGTGTGGCCATCCGGTTCACCGGCGGCCTCTTCATCGGCCACAAACATGGCGGCTTCGGCGGCACGGCGTTTCACTAACCCGGGCAGAACCTTGCCCCCTCCCTTCACCCAGAGCTGCAGTCGCCGCGGTACGGCGGCGAAATCTCCGGTGTTCACGGCTCTCAGCACCGAGGAGGACTTGAAGTTCCCGAGTCCGACATTGAAGGCGAAACTCACAAGGGCCGAAAATTGTGCATCGTTCAGTGTGCGGGTGAGCAAGGACCCGACTCCGGCCGCGAATATTCCGACGTCTACCAACAACACGCGACGGGCTTCCGCTTCGCTCATGGTCAAACCAGGCCCGACAACCGGAGGTCCGGCCTGGCTTGTATGACCGTAGCCGATTGTCCAGATGCCCGCGGGACACCGATATGCCTCGCCTCGAAAGCCCTCAAACCGGCAAATGAGATCCAAACCCTCGGGCGTCATCTCCATGGGAACCCTTTCTGCGTCGTTCAAATGCGAATGCCCGTCACCATCGGCACGAGCTTGCTGAGAAGTGCACCGATCGCGGCTGAAATTCCTATGACGATCGTCAAGACCTTCCAGCCGCCGCGCGCGAAGACGACAGCATCGTGGATCTCGCGAACATCACGGCGAATGGCATGTATTTCCGCTTCCACTGCTTCCATGCGGGCCTGCAGTGCGCCTATGTCGCGTTCGATCGTCACGTTCGATCCTCTCCCGCCTATGCCAACCGGATAGCCGTAATTTGTGTGGCGTTTGCACCAGAGGCATTGTTGGGAACAGCAGCTTTGATGAAGCTGCCGCCACCTCCAACGGACATTGCCAGCTGCAGTTTGATGTCTGTTGAGGCGGTCAGCGTCGCAATCGCTGTCATAGCAAACCCTAGCGTCATGCCAGATGTCGAAAAATGATAGGCGTTCTGGCTGGCAAAGTGATTGGTGCCATCAGAAATCCGCGCTGTGACCTGAGCCGACGATGTGGTCGTCCTTTGATATGTCGCCTGCGCTGACACCAGCCATGTGCCGGCGGCCAACGTGACGGACGGACCGTCGAAGAATGTATTGGGTGAGGCCAGTTCCACATCGCCTGACAAGGCAGCCGAGACATTTACAATCGACCCGCCTCCCGAGGGCGTCGCCCAGGTGCCGTCACCACGAAGATAGGTCGATCCGTTTGCCGTGCCGCTGCCAAGTCGCGCCGTGCCGATGATGCCACTCGTAATGTCTGATGCCCCGTGGCCGTGGTTTGCCGCCGCGAATGCCGAGGAGTCTTGTAATGATGCGGAGCCGAGGCCGAGCGTTGCCCGCTGGGCTGACGTGTCAGCGTCGTCAAGCAAGGCCTTTCCTGCAGCGGTAATGTCTCCCCCAAGTTGCGAGGTCGTCACGCTGCCCGGCAGCAGCCGCTTGGAGGCACTTGCCTGCGTCGTACTCCAGATGTCATCGACCCAGATGGTTCCGGCCGTCTTGCGGACCTGAACGGCAGCCACGTAGTAGGCCGCGTTGGCAGGAGCCGTCGCAACCACCGTGGTGGCGGCGTAGGACAGCTGTTCCGCCGCGAAGTTGCTTCCAGGAGATGATGTGGAAAGAAATCCGTAGTCCTTGCCGTACCACCAGATAAAGGTGCGGCACAGATCGAAGACCGCACCGGCCGAACTCCTGATCCAAGCCTCCGCATAGACCGTGTCACCGGGCACCACGCCGGAAAAATTCTGACCGCGGATGTCAACGGACACACCGGCCGTCGATGTGTTCACGGCAACCCAGTTTCCAGATCGGGCTTCGGCCGGATTTTTTTCTATGGCCCACCCCGTCTGCCGCAGCCAGCCGGCGTCGCCGCGCTCGAAGCTGCCGTTCCACGATGTGTTGCTGGTGTCATCGTGCAGCCGAGCCCTGTCGCGGAAACCGATGCGAAAGGCGCTGTCAAGAATTTCGGATACCGAAAAATTGACGATCCGGTTGCTGTCGGCCACCTGGGTTGACGATCCGCCCGCCGTGCTTTCTGCGAATATGCCATGCTTGCCGGTTGACCCGAGATCGATGTCATTGCCGGACATGCTGGTGTTGGTGAGAATGGAGGTCGCACCTGTTGGCGTATCCATGCGAATGCCGGCTGTTGTCGTCGACTCCCACGCGGCTGCCCCGCCGTACAATGCCGCATCATACGACTTGCCGCCGTCGGCATTCACCCAATCCCCCGAAATCATGACGTTGCGGATTGTGTTGCCAATGATCTGGTTGCCGTCGGCATCAATGGCTGTAACCGTCGATCCTCCGAGAAGCACGCCCACATATCCACAATTGGTGATCACGTTGCCAGTCACGCGGTTTCGCGATGCGCCGTGGATGAGTTTGACCCCCGCACCGAAACACCGGTCGAAGCGGTTGTTGGACACGATGTTCTCGTCTCCGAAGATGTCGACGCCTTCACCCAGGTTGCTGAATTGGCAACCCGTGATGATCCAGCCCAGGGACGGCTTGACCGTTCCGATGCCCTGCAAGTTGACGCCATCGGTCTGATAACCATTTGCTGCCCGGGCAGCATTTCCGGTGGTCAAATTCTCAAACCGGCAATTGGCAACAATGCCAAACCTCGAACCTGTCGTCGCATTGTCGTCGGCTTCAATTGCAGTGATCTGGGACTCGGTCGCGGTCCCTGCCGTGCTGTTCGTCCAGCAGTCGTGAAAGTGACAATCGCGGATGACCATGCCATCGCAATCATCAAGCGAGACAATTCCCTTGGCACGCGAAAAATTCCAGGCCTCGATCCCACTCAATTGAACGCCTTGACATCCGTCGAAATGGAACGCCTTGAGATAGCGGTCGTCGACCCAGATGTCGGGTGCAATTCTCAGGTCCCTGGCGAAGATGCCGGCCGGCCCGCTGGCCCGGATCGCCACAGCGTTTGTGCCATATCGTCCAGCATAGGTGCCGTTGTCGAAATGGCCGGCCGCCATCGACATGATGATGCGTGCACCATTGCCGATGATGCCGGTATCAGCAGATGTGATTTCAAGACTGGACGTGATCTTGTAGGACTTCGATCCGTTGAGGATCAGTGTTTTTCCGGCGGACAATACCGACTGCAATGCGGCGGTGTCATCGGCGATGCCATCACCTGCCGCCCCTCCGCTGCGCTCCACGCTCCAACTCGGACCCGCAATCTTGAGGTCGCCCTTGTCGCCATCGGCAATGCCACCTCCCAAAGACGAGTTGGGAAACGACACGCTGCCTGTCGAACGGTCAACGACAATCGCCTCATGCCAAGCGCTGCCATCGGCACTGACCTTCACATGAAAATCATCGTCCCCCGCAAGCCCCATTTCGGCGCGGCCCGCATAGTCCGTCTGGAACAGTAGCGATGCCGTGTCGCCAGCAGATTGCTTGTTGACCTTGAGCTGGTGCCCGGACCCATCGTGGGTCAAGAGGGTATTGGCCGAAGCGACGGCCAGCCGGTTCGTCGTGTCGGCAGTGGTATTGACGCCAAGCAGTGCCACGCCGGAAATGCTGCCGCTCCCCTGGATGTCGAGCCACTGGCTGCCGTCAAAGACGAGGAACTTGGCTTCGTCGGAGACCCACAGGCGCCAGCCGGTCTTCGGGGCTGCAAAGCGCCACGCGCCAGCTTCGCGCACGGCAAGCTTGCTGTCTTCTCCAGTCCAGCCGGACGTTGCGACGGCCGCAACCAGATAGCGGTCACCGTCCGCCGGCGTTGCGGGCGGAGACGTGAGCGTGCGCGACAAGACCGACAGATGGATCGCTGCATCCAGCAGCAGCAGCGCCTCGTTGTGGGTGACGTGCTTTTGTGATTGACCCGCCTCCATCAGAGGCAGGCCAAGCAAAGGTGTCTCAGACATGAATGGTCCTCTCAAGAACGGCGCCTGGCCCGTAGGCGGCGCTCAGCTGCGCAATGCGGATAGTGAATTCGCCGGGGTCCATGCCGAAATCGCCTGCAATGTCGGCCGCCGGATAACGATATTGCTGTGCTGTCACAGACGTTGATCTCATGATCGCAGCGCCATTCATGACGCTTGCGACGTAGCTCTCGGTTTCCTCACCGAGCGGAACCTCCGCAACATCCCAGCTGTCACCGTCTATCCGCGTACGGCGCAACCATGAGAATATGACATCTCCGCCGTCGCGCGACGCGCGCAGGGAACATGGCGACAGAGGCCGGAGGCCGAGCAATTTGCCCTGATGTGCAACCGAAACATACTGCCTGCCCACATCGTATTGTGCTGGGCCGATTTTCCAGGACGTTGGCAGCCCACTTGCCGCCAATGACAAGACGGGCTGGACCACGGCCTTGTTCAGAAGCACGAAGCGTTCCCCTGCAACGCGGATCGGCAGCATCTCCGGTTCACTTGCGGACTGGCCGCGCAGCAGCCGCGAAATTCTGTAGGTGCGCCCTGCAACCAACTCGGCGTTGGCGAATTGCAGAATCTCCCAACCCGTCGCATCGCTGCCTACTGCGGCGGCATTGGCGCCCCCCAGCAGCTCTTCATCGCTTATCGAAGACAGGGCGCCAGCGTCGAGCTTGACGGTGAAAGCATTGCTGCGGTCGAAAACGTTCAGCCGTCCTGCGAGGAGATCATCGAGCAGGTGCCCCTTGGTTGCCTTGCGATCGATGGTGCGGTTGAAGTCGAAGGTGGCAGGCCCGGTCTTGCGATAGACCGCGAGGCTACCCGGCCATGGTTTCGCAGAGGCGGCCATCCATGGTGCATGTGGCTCGGGTGTCGCCGCAATTGGCAAATCCATGATCACCGCGTCGGGCTTGCCATAGATTGCCGGTTTGGCCGCGACAATGCCGCGCGAAGGTGCTTCTGGCGCATCATAGATCGCAACGTCATAGCTATGGGCCCGAATGGCGCGATGCTCCGACTCCGACATCTCGTCGACAAGGAGTGGAATGGTGGCACCGCCGGTGGAAAGCTCGACGACGTCACCAGCTTCCACCTGGAGGAACGACAGCGGCAAGGAGAGATTTGCACTTTCGCGCGATGCCCAGATTTCCTGCATGGCGACGTCAGCACGCACCTTGGCCTCGGCCTGGTTCACCGCACAGGGCAGACTGAAATGAATATCCCGCTGGCTCGATCCGCCGACGTGCTTCGTTTCGACGGCTGCAGGACGATAGTCCAGCGCTGACTCCACGTAGGACAGCTTCATGGCGGCAGGCAGTTCCGTTTCCTGCGCCCGTGTGAGTGCAAAGAGCGATGCATCGGCATCTGTCTCGACCAGCAATTCTGATGAGGCAGGTATCACAATTGCCTGGCGGCGCATCGAAAACCGGAGCACGCCCGCGCTTTCCACAACATCGATGCCATAGGCGCCGATGATGCCTTCGAGAGCCGCGCGTACTGACATCGGACGGTCAATCACGAATCCGTCGACAAGACCTTCCACTGCACCGGCGTCGATATCGAAAAAGCCGCTCGCGGCGCACACCGATGTGATCAAGGCACCGAGAGGCACCGCGCCGATCCGGCCATTGAGCCAGTGGCCGCGCGTATAGTTGCCGCCATCTGCCCAAACATCGGCGCGTGCCGGAAACTGCGGATAGGGCCTGGCATCCCAGGCCCAGAAACAGATATCGTCCGCGTCAAGCATCGGCCCGCCGTAAACGGATGATATCGGATTGTGATCGCCGACGGTTGACCAATACTGCCCGAGCGCCGTCACATAGTGCGCCTGGATCAGATCGTCGCGGTTGCCGCGCGAGAAGTACGGTAACTGGCTTTCCGACGACTTCACATCGACAAAGGCATTTGGCTGATTTGCCCCTTTGTCGATAGCGGGACATCCCGCTTCCGTGAACCGGATGGGTTTGGACTGCGGCATCCAGTTCGTCGGTGAGGGCACCTCCACGCCGCTGATCCGTGCGACATGAGGATTGCTCCACCACCCCACGAGATCCTTGTAGCGGAAGATCCAATGCTTGCCGTAGGTTCCATCGGTGATGGGCGAGCGGATCTGCGCCTCCCGGTCCAGTCCATTTGCATAGTACCAGTCGTAGCCTTCACCACCGGCAATGTTGGACTTGAGGTAATCGAGCTCATAGATGGAGCGGAAGCCCGCCAGCGCGTCCGCATGCTGGCGTCCATCCCGCCAGTCGGCCAGCGGCATGTAGTTGTCGATGCCGATGAAGTCTACATCAGGAGACGACCATAAGGCATCGAGATGAAAGTAGACGTCCCCGCTCCCGTCTGCCGGATGGTACCCGAAATATTCTGACCAGTCCGCCGCATAGGAAATCTCCGCACCCGGCAGAATGGCCTTCACCTCTGCCGCAAGCGCTACAAGTGCATCGACGAACGGGAAGCTGTCGGCGCTGCCGCGCAATGTTGTGAGGCCGCGAAGTTCGCTGCCGATCAGGAACGTGTCCACTCCCCCAGCCAGTGCGCAGAGTTGGGCATAGTGAAGCACCATGCGGCGATAACTCCACTCAGGCTGTCCGGTATAGGTTACGGTCATATCCGCTGGCGCAAAATCTGCCGCTACCGCCGAACCCACAAAGTCTGCAATTTCGCGCGCGCAGTCCACCGTGCCGTCAGGCGTACCGGGCAGACCCGGCGCCATACTGCTGGTGATGCGGCCACGCCAGGGATAGACGGACTGTTCGGTTCCCCCGTAGGGATCGACGAGCCCATTACCGGCCGGCACATCCATCAGAATGAAGGGGTAGAATGTCGTCTTGAGTCCCCGTGCCTTCAGATCCTGAATGGCGCGTATGACAGACGCATCTGACGGAGTACCGCCGAAGGCCGGCGATCCACCGCTGGAACTCACGAGATATGCATCGGCCCGCGCAATGCCGTTGACAATCCAGGACTCCGGGTCGGTGATCTTGTCCGCGACCTCGACGCCAGGCTTTACCTCGCACGTGCCGCAACGCAGATCGGTTCCGAACCATGCGACCACGAGCGAAGCGCCCTTCAGATTGCGGCATGTCGCAGTCAGTTGGTCGAGCGACATGCTCCAGTCGCTGGAAGCGGCAGATGCATGTGCATTCTCCGGCTCGGTGACCCCAGGCTCCGGTTCACGCGTCACGATCTCGGTGTCGTAACCGAACTCCGTGGCACCAGGGATGATGTTGACTGCGCGCACCTCATCTTCGGCCCCTCCGACAGAATGGAAGACCTCAAAGGTGAGTTGTGGCAGCCGATTGCCGAAAGGTCCGATGGGCAGGCGCTCGAACACGACATAGGCAACGCCGCGATAGGCCGGCGTCAACTCCGCACCCTCCTTGGCGAGGATCAGACTGTCGGGGTTCTGGGTCTCACTGCCAGTATAGACCCTGACCGTTGCCTCACCGATGTCGAAATCCTTGCCATCGGCCCATACGCGGCCGATGCGGTCGATCTCGCCTTCACACAGGGCTACCGCGAAATTGGCGAAGTAGCTGTATTCGGTAACCTTGGTTGCACTGCCACCTCCCCCACCCTTGGACGACGACTTCTCGGTGCTCGTCGCCGTCACCTCTTCGAAATGGGTGGCCCAGATGACCTCGCCCGCGACGCGCATGCGGCCCCACAACCTGGGAATTGATGCGCCTTCGGTCGACGCCATGACGCGAAGGTCGTTGAGCCGCGGTCCTTCGACCTTGCGCGCGCCCGGACCAAACAACGCCTGGTCGATGTAGTTGCCGGCGACCGCCCCGATCGCCCGGCCAACGACTCCCCCCAGCGAACCACCCAGGAACGTCCCCACCGCCTGTCCGGCATATTGCAGAACGACAGTTGCCATCAGTCATCAACTCCCGGAAATCTGAATGCGTGCGACATGTGGCGGCGCCACCAGCCCGTCAGCGGCACTTCGGCAACCACCGCGTGATCCTGGGCATGAACCATGTGGGTCGCCGACACGGCGATGCCAGCATGCTTGGCTGGCAGATGCGGACGCCAGCGGAACAGAACCAGGTCGCCCGCTCCCACACCAGCACAGGGAATCTTCTCTGCATGCCGTCCGGCCGCTGCGGCCAGCGCCTCGACGCCGCCCTCCTCTGCCCAGCCAGGTCCATAGGGCGGCACCCGTTCCGGTTCGGCACCGAACAGTTCACGCCACACCCCCCGCACGAGTCCGAGACAGTCGGTGCCGACACCCTTGAGGCTTGCCTGGTGGCGATAGGGCGTGCCGATCCAGCCGCGCGCGGCGCACACGATGTCGTCTCTGGTGATCTTGGACATGTCCGGTTCAGGTGTTGCGGCTTTCGCCATCGTTGCTGGCGTCGCCCTGCGATGCATATGTCAGCACCACGTCGTCACCGGGAATATGCGGGAAGCCGCGGAAATTGACGCCATTGGCGAATTTCGTGCGGCAGGTGCCGAATTGCTTGTCACAGCCAGCCCTGAGCCGAACTAGTTCGCCGGCGGACACCATCATCGCCAACGGCTGCCAGAACTCGATCGACGTACCGGACGCCGCCTCCTTGTGAAACTTGATCTCGGCTATCCGCCCGGCATTGGGGCCGGTCAGCATCTCGGCGGTGCCGCGCGCGAACCATCCCTCGACAAACGAGTCCGCCCCGCCGACCACCAGCCTGCGATTTTCTTCCGCCAGCACTATCGTCGCCGTGACGCTGAATGCCGGATCGTCGAGATCGACGCCGCAGCGCCCATCACCAACTACGGCATCGCAGCCATACTGAAAGATGCGGCCCTGCGGCTGGTTCAAGACGTGCGCCAGTCCACGCAGTTCGGCTGTGAATGCTGAGGTCCCGCGCGTTACTTCACCAAGATTTCCACGGCGAAGAAGAACCCGTTGCGCCACGTCCTGCCAATTGACCAGCCAAACATGCACAGCCGCGTTGTCGAAATCGCCGGCAGCAAGCCGCGCTTCGCTCAGCCGGTTGGAACTCAGTGCGCCCGACGCCTCGAGATTATCGACTGAGAGGCCCAGTGAAGACTCCATTTCGCTTGCCGCGAAGCCTGACTGCGCCTCGTAGGTGACGCCGTCGAATACCAGATCACGGTCGTGATCGGTAAACCCCATGACCTCGCCATCCCTGGTCTCCAGCCGCCAGCAGCGGCAAAGCGTCGTTGTGCCGGAGTCGAGATGTTCGCGCAGGCCCGCTGGCAGGGTTCTCATGCGCGGATCTCCATGATCGGGATGTCGGGAATATCTCCGGCTGCAAATTGCACGAGATTGATCCGCAGCTGGTCAGTGTCAAACCGCGCAGCCACGTCGAACTCGAAGCCCGCCGTCACGCTCTCTCCAATGGCCGGTTCGTGGCCGGGATCGAAGGTGACAAGACCGGTCGCTGCGTCCAGCGTGAAATCCGTGGACGGACTACCGTTCACAGCAATTACCACGCTACCAGCGACCGGCTTGGTGATGGTGCGGACATAGTCGCGCAGTCCCGAGCCGTAGCGCTTGACCAGTTGGAAGCTCGCCGTCACGCCATCGCCCGCGCCGATCGCCTGATCGCCCACCGAAATCTGCTGGCGAGGGGCACATGATTTGAAGTCGGCATGGTCTTTCCAGCGGAAACCATGAAGCCTGCCACGGCGTTCCTCGAAGAAGCGGATCACGTCGTGGATGTCATCCAGCGTCTTGACGCCGAAGCCTGCATTATAGCGTCGCCGGGAGTCGGCCCAGCGGCTGTTGCGCTCCTCCGCGCCGGATCCCAGCGTCACGATTTCGGTGCGCCGTTCGGGTCCTCCCGTGGCGCCGCGTGAGATTGTTGTCGGGAAACGGATGTCATCGAACGCCATGGCCTAGAGGTTCCTCTGCCCGCGCGTGACGGCCCGGGCCATCATCGCGGAGATCTGCGACTGCGAGCGCTCGAAGCTCCTGGCATCGGGGGTCGAGATGTTGACCGTCACGTTGACGCCCCTGCCTGCCCCCCTGACACCAAGCTTGCCGTCAGGCCCGCGCGCCAGCGGCATGATCGCCTCCGGTCCGGCCTCGCCCATGAGGCCAGTCCCACCGCGCATGGGAAACAGCGTCGGCGAATTGACGATGCCGCCGGAGGCGAAAGGGGTCACTCGTCCTCCGGCGAAGACATTGCCCCTCGCACTGCCGATAAATGACCCGAACAGGCCACCGACCATTTGGCCGATCGGCCGCAATGCGCTGGTGAGCGCCGTCTGCGACAGCGACAGCGCCAGGCTTCTCAACACGTCGGAGAGTTTCCGGCCGTGGATCGCCGCGCCAGCAAAAGCGTTCACCAGCCTGATGCCGAAGCTGTCGGCGAGCCGGTTCAGCCCGGTCATCTCCATGCGGAGTTGTTCGGTCTGCAGGTTCAATCTGTCGAGTGTGTCAGTCATGTTGATCCGGAAACTCCCTCATCAGATGATCAAGATCGGCGCGGCCCATCAAAACCGGCCCCCGGCTTGGAAACGCCGCCGCGATCTCGCGCGGTGTGGATGTCCAGAAATCGCGGGGCGAGAGATGCAATACGCCGAGGCCCAGTTCCATCATGCGCCGCCAGGGAAAGACCTCACCGGCGGCGCTCACCCGTTTCCCGGGTTCGCCTCCGGGGCCACGAAGGTGGCCTTGAGCAGTCTTACAACAATGTCGAGAAAGCCGGCGGCACCGCCTGCCACGGTCATCGCCGCGACGTCCTTGTCGGTGATGATATTGCCGGCGCCGCGCAAGCCAGCCCCAATCACCCGGATGGCATCGGTGGCACTGATGCGGCCGGTCTCGAAGCGTTCCGCGATGGCGATCATGTCCTCGCCGCCATAGGCATGTTCGATTTCGGCCAATGCTCCCAGCGTCAGGCACAGGGTGTAGGATTTGCCGGACAGTTCGGCTTCGATTTCGCCGCGATGACGGTTGGCCATGTCAGATCGCCGTGAACGTCAGTTCGCCCGCGGATTCGAGCGCCACATCGAAAGTCACCTCGCCATCGTGGCGGCCGGCGATTTCGAGGTTGGTGATCTGGAATGGCCCTTCGACGGTGCCAAAATCCGGTACGATCACCTGCCAGGCCGGAATAGTACCGTCAAAGAAATAGCTCCGGATCGTGGCGTCCGATGCGGCGTCCTTGAAGATACCGCTGCCGCGGATCTCGGCCGACTTCAAGCCGGCGCCCGCCAGCAACTCGCGCCACTGGCCCACGGATTCCTGGTGGCTCACGTCCACACGCTCGGCATTGAACGACAGCGTATGGCTTCGAAGCCCTGCCACCGTCTGGAACGTTCCGGTTCCCGTGTCGTCGACCTTCAGCAGAAGATCGCGTCCTCTTTGTGCACCCATCATGCTCTCCTAAAGGGGTTCGGTGGCGGCGCGGAACTTGAGAGTCGCGCCGAAATTCTCGCCATTCCTTTCGCGAACGACGCTCCAGAAGGTGAGCCGCAGGTTCACCAGCCGGTGGCCGTCAAGTACCAGCGACGCGCTGTCGAGAACGCTCTCGATCTCGTCCACGATGTCCTGTGCCAGCTTGCGGCTCCTGCTGTTGGTCTCCACGAGCAACGTCACGAAATGCTCGTGCGCCTTCTGGTCGGCAACACTCCAGTCGCGGGTTTCGACGTCCTTGAAGCTCACATGGCTTGGCGAAGCGCCGCGCGGCATCTCCTCGAAAATGTGCTGGCCCTGCAGGAGCAAGATCAGCGGCGCATGGGCCAGCAGCGCATCGCGCATCGCAGTCTGCAAGGCGAAGGCAGGGTTGCTCACAGCCGCACCCCCCGGAAGGGGCGGGTCAGCTGATCGACGGTCAGCGGCACGCGCGGCGGATTGGCGTTGCCGCGGTGCTCGTACCAATGCGCCACCAGCACGAGCATGGCCTGGCGCAACGGTTCCGGCACATCGATGCCGGCCGCTCCGAAGCCAACCGTCACCGTGGCAGCAATGCCATTGCCGATCCGGCCGGGCCTCGCCCAGATCCGCGAACCGCGAAGCAGCAAGCGCGGCGGCCGCGATGCGGCATCGATGTAATAGTGCGCCGGATCGATCACCGCCTTGGTGTCATCGTCGCCAAAGCTTGCCAGTTCTTCGACTGCGGTGAGCGGCGCATATGGTAGCTCGAACACGCCATTCTCCGGCCAGTCGTCGCGGAACACGGTCCACTGCTGTTCGATCAGCGCCAGGCCTGTCTGCGCCCCCACCTGGCGGCGGGCGGCGGCGATCAGCGTTGCGATGAACTGGTCGTCGTCGGCATGTCCCACGCGAAGATGGGCCTTCGCCTCGGCCAGGGAGACCGGCTCCACAGCGGGCGGTGTCAAAAGAATTGAAGGCATGGGTTCTCCCTGGAAAAGGAAGCGGCGCCCCAAGGGACGCCGCCTGCCGTTGTTCCGTTGTCGCCGGCTTACGACACGCCGAACTTCATCAGCTTGATGGCTTCGAAGTTCTGCACGCCGCCGCCCACGCGTTTCGTCGTGTAGAACAGCACGTAGGGCTTGGCGGAATAGGGATCGCGCAGCACGCGCACGCCGACGCGGTCGACCACCAGATAGCCGCGGCCGAAATCGCCGAAGGCCAGCGCATAGGAGTCGGCGCCGATATCCGGCATGTCCTCACTCTCGGCCACGGGGAAGTTCATCAGCGTAGAACTGCCGTCCGCCGCTGCCGCCGGCTGCCAGAGGTAGTCGCCATTGGCGTCCTTCAGCTTCCGGATCACGCCCTGCGTCTTGCGGTTCATCACCCAGTGGGCATTCTGGCGATAGCCGCTCTTCAACACGTAGATGAGATCGATCAGCTTGTCAGACGCGTTGCTGGCCGGGAATGCTCCTGCCGTACCGGTCGCGACATAGCCGATGTTGCCCCAGCTCCACGAGGCATCGGCCACGTTGGTATAGGAGAGGAATCCCTTCGGCCTGTTGGTGCCGTTGCCGGTCACAAAGGCGGTCCCCTCCTGTTCGGCAAACGCCTGCTGCACCTCATCGGCAATCCACTCGTCGAGGTTCACAGCCGAGTCGTCGAGCAGTGCCTGGGTAGCGGCCGGCATGGCATAGAGTTCCATGGCCGGGAACTGCAGTTCGGCCAGTGTCGGCGTGTTGGTCTCGGGCCGCGAGGCCGTTTCGCCCACCCAACCGGCGCTGAAGCCGCTGGTGGCGAAGGGTTTCTTGTAGACTGCCGACGACACCTGGCGAATGCCGGCGATGGCACGGATCGGCGACGCCGCAGAGAGCCGCCGGCCGATCTCGGTTTCGGTCTCCGACGGCACCAGATAACCGCCGTCTGAACCTGTTCCGGCCGACATGCTCTTGGCCTCGATGTCGAACAGGCCGCCGGTCTCACCCTTCCTCACATAGGCCTCGAAGGCCTGCTTATGCTCGCGTGCTGCAGGGGCTGGATCATCGCCCTGCCCAAGGCGCGGACGCTTCGCCTTCAGCGTCAATTCGTCGAGGCGGGCCTTGGTCTCGTCGATGGCGCGGTTGATGCGGTCGACCTTGTCGATGGTCACCACATCGGCGCTCATGCGCGTTTCAATCTGCGCCAGGCGATCGTCATTCGCCTCCTTGAAGGCCTCGAAAGCCTCCATGAAATCGCCGAAGGCGACCTTCGTCTCCAGTCCGTTGTCCATAAGTCACTTCACTCCTGGTTGGAAAATCCGTGCCCCATCCCGGAACAGGCAGGCGAGGGAGGGGGTCGCCTGTTCGACAGGATGGGGCGGTGTGGCGGAAGCCCGGTGGAACAGGGTCTCCGCAGCATCGCGGGCGCGGCGTTTCACCTCGGAAACGCGGGCACCTGCGAGCATCGGGAAGGTGACGAGCGAGATCTCCCAGAGATCGACCTGGGTGAGATAGCGCGCTCCCGTCACCCGGTCGCGCCGCGCCGTCACCGTCTTGAAGCCAATCGACAGGCCATCGAGCCCGCCGCTCTCCAGCAGCGACAGCAGTTCGCGTCCACGCTGAACGTTGATGTCGAGGCGGCCTTCGACGTAGAGACCTTTCTCGTTTTCGCGCATCTCCAGCCAGGTGCCGATGGGCTCGGCGGGATTGTGCTGGAACAGCATACGGACATCGCGCGGGTCGCGCCGCTTCAACGATCGCGCGAAGGCGCCCGGTAACACGATGTCGCCTTGGCTATCGCGGCGGCCGAACAGGCTGGCATAGCCCACGAACACACCTGTGCCGGAGACGGCCGCAAGCGGCCGCCCCAGCCGGCTCTTTTCCCGGCGGGTTTGCATGAATTCGTTCCTGTCTGGTTGAGTGGGCGCTTACGCTTGGGTCTTCGGTCCGTAACCGACGGCGGTACGCTTTTCGTCCTCGGTGAGGAAGCTCGCCTTCTCGAGACGGGCCCACAGGGCCTCGCGGTCGGGCGCCATGGCCTCCACCTGATCGAGATCATGGTCGAGCCGCACGGCCCCCCGCCCCAGGAAGCCCGTCAGTGCCTCGGCCACACGGCCCGCCATCGGCAGCACCGTCTGCCGCCAGAAGGTGCGGTTGGCTTCCGCGTAATTCGAGAATGTGTTGTCGCCTGGAATGCCCAGCAGCATCGGCGGCACGCCGAAGGCCAGCGCAATCTCGCGGGCCGCTGCATTCTTCGCCTCGATGAAATCCATCTCCTTGGGGCTGTATCCCATCTGTTTCCAGTCGAGCCCGCCTTCCAGCACCATCGGGCGTCCGGCATTGGCTGCCCCCTGGTATGAGTTCTCGAGCTCGGTCTTGAGACGGTCGAACTGCTCGCTGGTCAGCAGTCCGTCGCCTGCCGCATAGACCAGCGCACCCGACGGCCTTGCCGCATTGTCGAGCATGGCCTTGTTCCAGGCAGCTGCGGCATTGTGCGTGTCGATCGGGCGCTGTGCCGCTTCCAGCGGCGACATGCCGTAGTGGTCGTTCAGCGGATTGAACAGCTTCAGGTGCAGCACGTTCTCGCGTGGCAGCCGCACCGATTGTCCGCTAACGGAGTATTCATAGGCCTCCGGCCAGCCATTGGCCGAGGCAATCGCCTTCACCCGGTCTGGCCTCAGCGCATAGAGTTCGCGCGGAACTCCGTCGATCTCCACCTTCTCGACATAGGCGTTACCCGCCACCATCAGGAAGCCGTAGAGCATCTCGAAGAATTCGCGGCCCGGCTGGCCCGGATTGGGCTTGGAAAACAGTTGCAAGAGCGGATGATCGCTGGCTTCCGCCTCTCCCTCATAGGCGAGCCATGGAATGGATGCCGCGGCCTCGGCAATCATGCGCACGGCTCGATAGCCGATGGCGTTGGAGGCAAAGCCCTCACGGGCCAGCGCGGCATAGTTCCGCGGCGTCCATTGGGCGCGGCCCGCGCCATGGATGGCGATCAGTGGTGCCGTCACCGACTGCTTCTGCTCGGTCACGAAGAGCGACTTCAATCTTTCGAACATTCCATGTCCCTTCAAAGTGTCCGCACACGGGGTTCTGGTCCCCGTTTCAGCATCAATTCGGTGATGGCCCACACCAGCGCATCAAGCCGGTCCGGACTGTGAAGTCCGCCTCGGATCGCCGTACACATCTCATCTTCCAGTTCCGGAAAGGTGCCGGCATGAGACACGCGTCCCTGTTCATAGAGTGCCGCCACCGGTTCGGCCCGAAGCCGCTTTCCGCGTGTTGCGTGGACCGCGCGGAACGGCACGCCGGCATCGACCTCACGCAACACTTGTTCGACCATGGCGCCGCCCTGGTTCACCTCAGCCACCACGCGATCGGCCTGTCTCGCGTGATAGAGCGTCACAACCTGCTCGGCCCATCGCGACGGGCTCGCGCCACGCATGGTCCGATCCTCCAGCACGTAAGCGCGACCGTCTTGCCCCAACCCGGCACAGATGATGCCGCAAGCATTTGCGCGCTTGCCGTGACTTGCCGGCGGATCAACCGCCACCACCACCCGGACCCAATCCGGCACCTCGCGGCACCGGGTCTTCTCGATCAACTCCCGCTGGAACAGGGCGTCCGGATCGTCCTCGATCAGTTCGCCGTCCAGTTCCTGACGGCCGAGCCGCGTGCCGCCATAACGCGCCACGACGTCGTCCAAGAACCCTTTCGCCAGATGGGCGCGGTTGTCGGCCGTGCGCGAATGCGTGACGGCCGTTCCTGCATCAGCAAGCAATCGCTTGACCAGCGGTGTCGGCCGCGGCGTCGTGGTGATCACCACCCGCGGCGTCTCGCCGAGACGCAGCGCGAAGGCCAGCATGTCATATGCGGCATCCGCATATTTCCATTTCGCCATCTCGTCGCACCAGGCTGCGTCGAACTGCGGCCCGCGGAGGCTCTCTGGTTCATCTGCCGAGAACACCTGCGCGATCGAGCCGTTCGGCCATGTGAGCAGCCGCTTCGACGGCTCATAGACGGGCCGCTCGTCGTCCATGTGAACGCCGAGCAGACCGGATTTGCCCTCGATCATGACCAGCCGGGCCTCGTCGAAGGTCGGTGCCAGGATGGCGATCCGCTCGCAACGTGGCCCCAACTCGGGCCAAAGTCCCAGGGCCATCGCGCGCACCCATTCGGCCCCGGCGCGAGTCTTTCCCGCACCGCGCCCGCCGAGGATCAGCCAATTGCGCCAGCCCCCGGCATCTGGTGGCAGCTGTTTGCCTGCGCGGGCCCATAGACGCCAATCCCGGTTCAACAGCCTCGTTTCACGCTCGTTCAACCGCCCCTTCAGGCTGCTGCTCGAGAAGTTCGCGGCGAAGGCCATCAAGCTTGACCGCAAGCGCCTCACGCTCGGCGTCATCAAACTGGCGGTGCTGCCTGTTCTGCTTGCTGCGCTGGGCCCGGTCCTTGCGTTCAAGCTCGAGTACCTTTTCCAAAGTCCGCACCAGTGTGTTCATCGAACGAATGTCGCGCTCGCTGCTGGAAGACGACGCTGCTGCACCGATCGCACCAATCTGGGTTTCAAGATCTGCCAACCGCTGCTGAAGCAACTGTTTCAAACGCCGCAGTGTGTCGCGGGTGGCGATGATCTTCTTGGCGTTTCCACCACGAAGCTTCCAGCCCAGCGCCTTCGCTCTTGCAGTGAGAGCCTGGGCGGAGAGTCCAAGTTCAGCGGCAATTGCCGGCACTGTTTCGCGCCCTTCTTCGTAACGTGGACGCACCGAAGCCAAATTGGCATCGGGCGCCGGTTCGCTTCCGCCGCCGCTCATCGTTCGACCCATTTGTGGAGTATGCCCTTTCATACCCTGGTGAGCGCGCGCTGTCAAGGACTATTTCCCTATTGCAGGAATATTGTTTTTTCGGTGTCCGGCTCTCATGCTCCAAGCTATTGCTTCATCATGGATATCCGCCAACTTCAATATCTGGCCGCACTTGCCCGGGAGAGGCATTTCACGCGGGCGGCACAGGCCTGCAATGTTACCCAGCCAACGCTGTCAGGTCGCATCAGGCAGCTCGAACAAGAATTGGGCGTGCCGATCGTCGAGCGCGGCCAACGCTACGTCGGCCTGACACCGGAGGGAGAACGGGTCCTGAAATGGACCCTGTTGGTGCTCGACAATTGGCAATCTCTGCAACAAGAACTCGATACGATCCGCTCGAAGACGGGCGATCTGGTCGGGCGCATGGCGCTGGGCGTCATTCCCTCGGCCTTGCCGATGGTGGCGAATTTGACCAACGCCATGCAACTCAAGCATCCAAACGTCGAGTTCACCATCCTCTCGCAAAGCTCGGAAGAAATCATCCGCTCGTTGCATGACGTTTCGATCGAAGCCGGCATCACCTATCTCGACAACGAACCCGTCGAAGGGTTGATGCAGGTTCCGCTCTACCGGGAGCGATATTGCCTGTTCCTGTCGTCCGGCCACGCACTCGCAGAAAAAGAGAACGTCACCTGGCTTGAAGCCGCGCAAGAGCCTTTGTGCTTATTGACCCCAAACATGCAGAACCGGCGAATCGTCGACCGGGCATTCGCTGCCGCCAATGCCCACCCCTCTCCGCGCCTTGAAACCAACTCCATCATGAACCTGCTGTCGTCGGTCAGGTCCATGGGTCTCGCCTCGATCATGCCCGAATACTTTCTCGACGCACTGGGCCGTCTCGAAGGCATGAGAGCCATTCCCCTGATCAATCCCAAGCTCGAACATGCCGTGGGGCTCGTCGGTTTGCCGCGAGACCCACCGTCACCGCTGGTGGCTGCTCTGTTCGAAGCCGCGAGCCTTTTGAAGGACTGAGTAGGACACGATGTGCGTCGTGTGCCGCAGTACTATTTGTCGAATAGCTCCAGAGCTTGCGCGGCATTGTTGCGCATGCTGCCAATCATCATGCGGTCCATGAAGCCGCCATGTACCTGATAGACCTCTAGCGCCTGATCGAAGCTGGCCAGCGACTGCTCGACCAGTGATTTGTCCATGATGGTGGTTCCCAGCATGAACTGGATGGTCGCGATGTCCTTCATTGCCGCGGCCCAGTCCAGCGGCGCAGCTTCGCGGTCGGTAGACGCAAGCACCTCCTTGTAGATCGACTCTGCTTCCTTGAAGACAGCCACATCCTGCTTGAGTATGCCTTTGCCCTGCAGGGCCGAGGCCAGTCCGGCGCTCGCACTGCGCCAATCGGCTGGAAAGGCGTCACGCGTAAAGACCTCACGGGCAGCTTTGTACGCGGCGATTGCCTCATCTGATAATGCAGGGTCAGATTTCGCCGACGCGAGACTCGACAGCGTTGACGCCAGGAGTTGCTGGCTCTCTGCCCAAAGCTCTGCATTCACATCGCGAGTGCGAACCTCCAGTGCAGCGCGAAACGCTTTGGCTGCTTCCTCCAACATGGCGTTGTCTGATTTCATGGCCGCAATGATCTGCAACGTCATGCCGTAGGCATTCTGAAGCTTGGACCAGAACATCGGAGCCCGCGCGCGCGTGACTTCTTCGAAGGCCTGCCTGTAGTAACCAACGGCCTTCTCGAATTCACCAATATTGACTTCGAGCGCCCCCACATTGGTCAGGGCGACAGCAATATTACCGTTAGTCGTTCCCCAATCCAACGGAAAGGTCTTGCGGTCGAAGATCGGAAGAATTTCCTCATAGATCCCGAGTGCCTTACGCACTTGATTGACATCCCTGCCGTTTGCACCTTGGGCGCGCAGCGCTATGGCGAGGTTGTTCTTTGCCTGTGCCCACTCAATCCGGTTCACCGCCGGGTCGATGTAGACCAGCGCCTGAACCAGCTTGTCTTCCGCAGCTTTGAAGCGGGCATAGTCAACATTGCGGTCGGCCAGCGCCACATCGAGATTCGCCGCATTCGCCATGTCCAGCGCCCAACCCAGTGGATCTGCCTTGCGGTCCCGAATAGACAGGGCTTCGGCGAACACCCTTTCCGCTTCTGCGTAGACTGCAGCATCATTGGTCCGCTGTCCCAGCGTGTTGAGGGCGATGCCGAGATTGGACAAGGTCGTGGCCCGCTCCTTGTGCGACGCGCTATCAACGGAGAGAACACCCCGGTAAAGTTCGACGGCCTTCGTCAGCTGTGCCGTTCCCAGTTCGCGCTCTCCGATCCGCAGATAGACGTTGGCGAGATTGTTTGACGCCTTGAGCCACTGATTGGCGTTGGTTTCTCTGTCCGCCAGCGTCAGTGCGACCTCGTAAGCCGCGATGGCCCTGGCCATGGCATCATTGTCGCCCCGAAAGTAGCCAATGGACTGCAGGGCATCAGCCTCATAGGTCTTGTATTTGGCGGCGAGCGTCAGGTCCGCGTCTTTCACCCAGTCAAATGCTTCGGCGTAGTCCTCGACCGCGCCGGCGAAATCGAAGTCGAGCTCGGCGGTCCCCCCACTCTTGGCCAGTATCTCGGCATTGGCGATGCGCTTCTCCCTGAGCCGCGCCTCCACAGCTTCGATCGTGTCCTTGGTTGATGCCACCTTGATCTTGGCATCATCCAGAAAGCTGCGGGCTGACTTGATTGCTCCTTCCTTCAGCGCTTGGTCCGCAAGGGACACGAGCCGCCCGAGCTCCGGATCGTCAGTCTTCAAGGCCTCCTGCTCGTCGAGGATCTGCCTGAGCCGCCCGGCCTGGGCCTTCAATGCCTTCTCCAGACCGTCTGCATCGTTGGGCATATCCGTTTCGCCCAACGCTGCCAGCACACCGTAAAGTGTATCAAGCGGCACTTGGTCCGAGACCGCGATGCCCTCGACTTGCTTGCGTACGGGCTCTTCTAGGGACGCAATGCGCAACAGGAGCGTTCGCCGCTCACCAGTGATGATCCCCTCACCGCCTGCCAATGTCTCACCCGGCTGACCGAAATAAAGCTGTTTGCGGAGACTCTCGTTCACCCACGGGCGCTGGCGGGTGTCGGTCTTCAGATAGACCTCTTCGGTCACCATTCGCATGACGAGGCCGAATTCATTGCCCGTAAGTGCGGAAAGGTGACGCAGGATGGCGGCCGCATACGGGCTGTTGCCGCCGGGATCGCCGTCGAGGGCTGGCAACCCGGGTTCGGCTGCGAAACCGATGATGGTTCCGATCTCATCGGTCGCCGTGGCTTCGATAGCAGAGAACCCCCGCGGCGCACCAAGCCCCGCGCCACTCATGGGAACCTCCTTGCCAGCCTCCCGGGCAACCATTCCTGGCGGAAACGGGTTGGACCGGCAGGCATCGATCAGGAAGATGGTGAGTGGCACGGTGGTGCGGAGGTCGTCCAGCACTGATGATAACGGCACCAGATTCTTGGCCACGTTTTCCAGCGACTTCGGATCGGCATCGACGGGCACCAGCCAGTTTTCCCCACCGGCTTCGATCCCGTGACCGGAATAGTAAATGATCGCGGCGTCGGCACCTTCCGCATCCTCCACGAAGCGTTCGAGGTCGCGCCGCAATTTGCGGGCGTCCCGGTCGGTCACTCCGGTGACTTCGAATCCCAGGTCTTCCAGCAGGCCTTCGATGGCACGGGCGTCGTTGACCGGATTGGTGAGGGCGGGAAGCCCCGTATATTCCGACTGGCCAATGACCAGCGCAACGCCTCGCAAGGCCTTGTCTTCTGCCCACCCGTCGACAGAAAACAACAATAATATCAACAGGCTCGTCAATATTCTTGTCACGTCGGCTGCCGCCTTCTGGCCTTTGGCAGCCGCCAGATATGATCGACGAGGTCGTCGACGCTGATCCCCTCTTCGGAATAGGCGTCATCGCTGATGCTAATCCCAGCCTCCTTCACCGTTTCCGCCCGGCCAGAAACAAGGGGATGCCACCATGGCAGCGTTCTTCCCTCATCCAAGAGCCGGTAGGCGCACGTGGCTGGCAGCCAGCCCAGCGACCCCACATTCTGCGGCGTCAGCGCTACGCAATCTGATACACGCTCATGGCGATTTCCATAATCCGTGCATTTACAGGTTGAGATATCAAGAAGCTTGCAGGCGGCCCGTGTATAGATGAACTCGCCCGTGTCTTCGTCCTCGAGCTTGTTGAGGCAGCACCTGCCGCACCCGTCGCAGAGCTGTTCCCATTCCTTACGGGTCATCTCATTCAGGCGCTTGGCCTTCCAGAATGGTTTGGAGGAGTCCATGCCGCCTGTTGGAACGCAAGGTGTCGAGCTTGTCAATGATGGAGAGGCAGGGACAATTGTGGGTAAATGATTAACCGCGGCTTTACCAAGGGCTGGCTCGTGCCTGCCAATTCCCTATACTCTCCCTGACCGGGGGTAATGGCCGCCTGCTTCAGCGTGGCGCGTTTTCGTCACAATCGGTTTCTAGTGCATGGTCTGTTCACGGAGCCGGTAGCTGCCCTTGTCGCAAATTCCACCACGATCCTCCATTCTGGGCTTCCTGTGGCGGGCGGATTCCGTCGTCAGCACCGCGGTCTTCGAGACGTGGGACAGGCTCAAGCGGTTCGGATCGGCATATTCAGCATTAGTCTACAGGTTCCGGGTTGGCGGCATCCGGCGGATCATCATCGACCTTCTCGATGATGGCTTCACCTTCGGTGTCGCGTTTTCGTTTCTGCTTCTTGCCTATGCACTGCCGCCCTTTTCAGGCACGGGAGATGTATGGAACCGCGGGCGCGACTATGCGGTGACCTTCACGGATGTGAATGGCGAGATCATCGGACGCCGAGGCATCCGCCAGGATGATGCGATCCCATTGTCCGAAATCCCGCCGCATATGATCAAGGCAGTGCTGGCGACGGAAGATGCCCGCTTCTTCGACCATTTCGGTGTCGACGTGATCGGTACGTTGCGCGCCATCGTCCAGAACGCCCGGGCCAATGACGTTGTTCAAGGTGGGTCCTCCCTCACCCAGCAGGTGGCGAAGAACCTGTTTCTCTCGCCCGAACGCACCATCCGCCGCAAGGTGCACGAGGCGTTCCTGTCGATGTGGATCGAGGCGCGCCTGAGCAAAGAGGAAATCCTCAAACTCTATCTGGACCGCTCCTATCTCGGCGGCGGCAATTATGGCGTGGAAGCGGCATCCCAGTACTACTTCGGCAAGTCGATCCGCGATGTGACCTTGCCCGAAGCCGCGATGCTGGCGGGACTTTTCAAGGCACCCACAAAATACGCGCCGCACCGAAATCTGGATGTTGCCCGGGCCCGCGCCAACACGGTCCTCTACCGGATGCTGGATGCCGGCTTCATCACCCAGGGCGAACTGCTCCAGGCCCGCCGGGAACCTGCCACTGCGGTGGAACAGAGGTTTGCGGAAAGTCCTGACTGGTTCCTCGACTGGGCTTACCGCGACACCCTCGCCGTGGTTGATGCCCAAGGCATCACGGGTGACTTCGTACTGGAAGTGAAAACCACCATCAATCTACCGCTCCAGACGGCGGCCCAGCGCATCATCAACGAGGAACTCGACGTCAACGGCGTCAACTATCACATCGGTCAGGCTGCAGCCGTCACCATGTCACCGGACGGTGCGGTGCGCGCCATTGTGGGCGGCAAGGACTACGAGACCAGCCAGTTCAATCGGGCCACGGACGCGGAGCGGCAATCCGGATCATCCTTCAAGCCGTTTGTCTACATGGCGGCCCTGCTCAATGGCTACACGCCAAAGGACACGGTGGTTGACGGGCCTGTCTCCGTCGGCAACTGGTCGCCGAGGAACTATTCCGGCAGATATGCTGGCCGCACCACGCTGACCAATGCGCTGGCCCGGTCCTACAATTCAATTCCCGTCAAGCTGATGATCGATATCGGACGCAAGGCAATCATCGAGACCGCCCACAAGGCGGGCGTCCGTGGCGAACTGGAAACCTGGGCGCCGATGGTGCTGGGCACCAGTGCCCTGTCGCTGCTTGATCTCACCACCGGCTACGCCTCCTTCGCTTCGGGAGGGTATGTGGCCAAACCCTATGCCGTACTTGAAATTCGCAGGAGCAACGGCGATTTGCTCTACAGCCGGTCCGACGAACAGGAAAGGCCGCCCCGCCGGGTCTTTTCGGAAGAGAAGGTTGGAGAACTGAATTCCATGCTCTCCGCCGTCGTCAAGCAAGGCACCGGACGCAGGGCCGACCTCGGCTTTGCACCCCAAGGGGGCAAGACGGGCACCAATCAGGCTTATCGGGATGCGTGGTATGTGGGATTCACGGCCAACAACGTCACTGGTGTCTGGTTCGGCAATGATGACTTCACATCCATGAACCAGGTTACCGGGGGCCTGCTTCCTGCGCCGACATGGAAACGCATCATGCTGGAAGCCGAACGCGGCTTGCAGCCCCGAAGCCTTGCCGGTGTGCCCTATGACAAGACCTATGCCGCGGTCGCCCCGGACGTGCCGCCGACAGCAATTGTGGCATCGGCGCAAGACGAATTCGATCCGAACATTGTGAAGGATCCTTCGCTGCAACCCGGTCGAGAAGACGTCAACAACGTGTTGAACGATATGTTCGATCTGTTTGAAGAAGACCCCGTCAAGGCCGCGAAGGTCAGCACGGCGTCGAAGCCAAGTTCCAACACGCTGCAACTGCCAAAGGCCAATGTTCAATCGGACCGGCAGAGAAGAAAGCAGAACCTGTTCGAACAGATCTTTGGTGGCGTCGAAGACACACCGCCAAAAAAGAAGCGGCCGCGCAAGAAGAAGTCCACCATCTTTGATATCTTCTGACGGAATTGATGCGGAATTACACCAGCGGATTTCTCTATGTGGCAGGCGGCATCCTGGTGGGAGCCATTACAGCCTATATTGCCGCAAACAACGCCGGGCAGGAGGCGCTCGCCGAAGGATCTCCGTGGAAGAGCCGGGTGGCCGCACTGGACAAGGCGGCAGGAATCTACGTTCAGGACTATTATCTGATGGCAGGCCGCCTGCCGCTGGCGCCCGGCCAGTTTCTCGAAGCATCCGCCGCCGAGGATTCAGACGGGAACACGCTATCGGCCTCCTGCAGCTACGATGTGATCAGCGCCGGGAGTCTTCCTCAATGGTGGAGCGTGGCGGCGACGGCGAGTGGATCCGCTTCGAGCAAGATCCAGACTGTCATCGACGAGAACACTGCCGTGCGTGAAGCCGATGGTTCCGTCAGGATTGTCGTGAGTGCCGTGCCGCAGCCCGGAAACTGGCTGAAGATCGCGAGCGGCCGCGCTGTCATACTGCACTATGCGGCCGTGCCATTTGGAAGCCGTGGCGGGCGAGCCCCCCCGTTTTCCATTCGCCGGGTGGGGTGCTGACGTGCTTCGCGTCTATTGGATCGCCGTCTTGATCGTCGTCGCTGTCGTCGTTCATGTGAGCTTTGTATTGTTCGCGCCGGCCTATCGCTTCTCACTCTATGCCAAGGAGATGGCGGGCGAACACGGAAGCAACCAATTCTTCATTGTCGATTCTGACCAGCAGGCCAGACTGTTTCCAAACCTTCCCCGTCAGAGCGTGGTTGGCGCTTGTCTCTATGATGTGTCGGCAGGTGACGTTGCATTCAATGCGGATCTGCCAGAGGGGTTCTGGGTCACGACGATCTACACACTCCGCGGAAAGCCGATCTACTCGGTGAACAACCGGCAGTCGGGAGCGGACGCCTTTACGGTCAGTCTCTCGCGCGCTCCGGGCTTCATCGAAATGCTGCTTCAGGCGACCGACAAGGAGCGGCCTGAGATCGACAGCGGGTGGACGGTGATGTCACCAGAGCCGATGGGCCTCGCCATCGTATGGTACCCCCTCGTGGACGCGGCAATGCGGCAATCCATCGCCCAAGCCATGGAACGAAGCCGGTGTCTGGCCGGCAATTCGGCGGTCGGTCAGTAGAGCTCGCAATCCACCGGTTTGATCTGGGCCGATGATTTGCGGCGGCCAGCCGGTAGGCGTTCTGCCAGATCAAAGTTGAGGCGCTCGACGCGCACCCCTGGGAAGATAATGACTTCTGCATGCCCCGCGCCATCGGCCTCGCGCAGCGGCCGGACGCGGCTGGTTGGGAATGGGATGATGGCACTCATGGCGCTGTTCTCTCATTTCGGATCAAGCCGGTTACTTCCGGCACACCGATTAAGCGCCCCGATAGTTAACAAGCGCCTAATCGGCAGAGACGATCCCCGCTGTCCCGGATTTGTCCTCGACCTCAATGACCCAAATGTCGGGGTCGATCCCGCTCCGCCTTGAAATCAGTGCGTCGACATCTGCGGGTGAAGCGGGGGGCGCCAGTTCCTCGCTCCAGCGCCGTTCGCCGTCATCATCGAATGCCGGACCAGGCGCCGGACCAAAGAGGTGACATGTGCCGTCCAGATGATTGACCATGACATAGACTGCACCTGCTTCTGGTGCTCCCTTGCGCAGGACTGCACCATACTTGCCTTCGACCATGCACCGGCGCAGGAAGGCCGAAACCCAGATGCCGGACTTCAGCCGCAATTGACGTGACTACTGGGACGAGAGTTCTGACTGACCGCTCATCTTGGCGAGTTCGGCGATCAGCTCGTCGGTGATCTCGCCTGTCTCGGACATGTTGCGGTCATGCTGGAAGGCCAGGATGGCCTTGCGGGTTGCCCGTGTGAGTTCCCCATTGATCTCGCCAGGGCTGTAGGCCAATTCTGCTAGACCTGTCTGAATTCGGCGGATACGTGCTCGGGCCTCGGCGTCAGGGTCAGGCTCGATCGAGCCTGTGAACAATGACGCTTCCGATACCTCCCTGGTATATCGAATGTGGTCAGCCAGGCTTTCGGACGGCTCGCCCGTCACGTCAATCCCGACCGAACGCTGGTAGGCCTCGATTGCCGCCCGGGTCTTGCGACCGACGACACCATCGATTTCACCCTTGTAGTATCCGGCCGCGGCGAGTTCGCGCTGAACCGATTCTACGGTGGGATCGTATTTGAGCTGGATCGTTTGGCCGCCGGCCGAAGGCAGCGCCACCTGCATACGTGCCGTGCCGGATTGCGCGGCAGGCGTTTCTGCAATCAGCCTGTTCCCCAGAGGCTGACCGAAGAAGGCATTTGCCAAGATGGCGAAACACAGAATGATGGTTGATCCCCAGACGACGAGCGGCATAGGCCGCAGTTTCCGGCTCCCATTCAATCCCATGCTATGCATTCCAACGACCCAGACTTACTCTTGCGGACGATCGAATATGGTCGTCCTCACCCCGCGACAATGACGCAATGGGGTTAACGGTGCCTTTCGCCGTCATTGCATTGCTTCCATCGTTCGGGTCCGATGGCTAACAAGCAGTGGTTAATCCAGCGTTAAATCAAAGTATAAAACTTTATTCAAACACGTTTTAATTGCAGATCCAAATGTATTAAAAGTCAAACCCACCGTTTCATTGCACTTCAATTGGATCCGGCTAAGGTATCTCCAAATCAAGGGGTGCGGGGATGCGTCTCATACGGACAATAATACTGTTGACAGGTGGTGGCTTGCTCTTGCCGTCGCCGCCGGCCGATCCAATGCAGGGCACCGGTGTAGCGGATGCGACAACGATGTCAGCCATGGAAATGCTGTCATCTGCAACATCGGCATTTGGCGATGTCGCAGGGTTCTGTGGCCGACAGCCGGGGGCATGTGAAACAGCCGCCTATGTGGCAGCACATCTGGAAGCCAAGGCGAAATACAGTGCCAAACTGGTTTATGAGTGGGCAACCGACACGCAGGAACCGGCCGGGCACGTCGTGGTTCCCGTTGAAGTTGAGCAGACGGATTCCGTACAGACGGGCAGCCTCGCGCCGTCGAATCAGGCACGGGCGGCCGCTGGCCAGTCCACACTACGTCTCGATGACCTGATTCCCGCCTGGCGTGGACCGGCACTTCCCCGCAACGAGGGTTGAGCCCGAAGGAGAGGCGTCCTATCTCAGGCTTTTTCGGCGCTTGAGACAGGACGACAAGACGTGACCAGCATTGATGATCTTTTGGCAGATTTCGACTTCCTGGAGGATTGGGAGGATCGCTATCGGCATCTGATCGATCTTGGCAAGGACTTGCCGCCACTGGCGGATGAAGACCGGAACGCAGAAAACAAGGTCAGGGGTTGTGCCAGCCAAGTGTGGATCACCTCCACCGTCGGTGGTTCGGCTGAGAACCCCATACTACACTTCTCCGGCGATAGCGACGCTCTCATCGTCAAGGGGCTGATCGCGATCGCCTTCATGCTGTTCCAAGACAAGCCGGCCGCCGATATCCTTTCGACCGATGTCGCTCCGGTCCTGCAACAACTGGGCCTCAGCGAACATCTGACACCGCAGCGATCGAACGGATTCGCCTCCATGATCGCCCGTATCAAGGCGGATGCCCAGGCTGCCATTCAGGCATCTTCGAGTTCCTGAATCTCCGGCCGATAACCGGATGCGCCCCAGTGGAATGGACGGCGGTTGGACCGGTCTTGCCCTGACAGACTGTAGTGGCGCACCAGTGCGTTGAGAGCGAGCCCCAGCACGGCCTTCCCGCTGCGCTGTGGCAGATCCAGCAGGCGCTCTGCCTGCTCCAGGCCGGCCGCAAGACAACAGACCTGGTAGAGAATGCTCGACAACTCCGGACCGGCTGCGTCCATGGCGAGGTGGAAACGCTGCCGGGCACACAGAGCGCCATCGCTGAGTTCGGCCTGTACATGACCGCCAGACCGCTGCGCCCCAGCTGCGGGATCCCAACTTGAGGTTACCCGCTGCGACAACATGGAGCGTTCGAAGTCGATCCTCAAGCGTTCGCCCGCCATGAACTGTTCATCGGTAATCAGCGGGCGGCCCAATTTATCCTTGCGGGTTCGCAACCAGGACAAGGGGCTTTCCTTGTCATTGATCCGAGGTGAAGCTGGGCTTCGCCGCCGCTGAGCGGCTTCTCCTCGACCGTTACCGCCGTCTTCGGTCGCCGGCACAAGGTATCCATCTGATGTTCTCGCCAGCTTGCCCTGCTGCAACAGTTCTTCCACACTTGAAGCAGATATGGCGCCGCGCCGCACCCAACCGGAAGATCCATGCTCCATGACGGCCCATTGCCCATCTTTCTGGAGAAATCGTGTCGACTGGCTCTTTGAATAAATTCCTGCAGGAGCCTTGCGAACAGAAGAAACGCTCTTTGACATGGTATTTGACTCCTCACTCCAGAACGCCGTGCCCTAGAGTAATACAGGAATCAAAACCTGTTTCAAGTATTTTTTCCGATCAGGCTGATGTGACCTGCGACAACCGCTGCTCTTCATCAACGGCCGAGAGACAATAATCGAGACAAAGCACCATGCTTACCCGCTTGCCAGAAGCATCGGCCAGCGGAAGCCGAATCCAGTACTGCACCAGATGTTCCTTGTTGACACGTGGACCACGCACGATGCCCTGGCTTGGCTTGCCATCGATCGCGGCCCGCCGGTAGGCGGCCATCCAGTAGTCGCGCTTTTGTCCGAAATCGATGTCGCCAAGACTGAGCCCAGTTACCTCACGATCGTAGACATCGCGCAACCGCGTTCCGGCCAAACGTACCTTCGACCGATCGAGCTCGTCATCGACGTCGATGAGACTGAGATAGGGCAAGAGCCGCGGAATATCGGCCGGGTTGATGTCGCTGCGCACCGGCATATCTTTCGTGCCACCGCAAGCGATCCAGTAATCGTATAATTGCCGTTGTTCAGGCACGACAAGTTGTGCCCTGAACGCAAGGTTGACAGATCCCATCGTCAACACTGCCCCTCGTGAATCGATGCCCCGAAATCTGATTCGTTTATGAATCGTGAACAGGTGATCCGCAAGAGTCGGCGGGCCACAGACCGCCAAATTATTTTCCGCGCCGCTGTCCAAGCCCCATGTTCTTGGCCAGGTTCGAGCGGGCGGAGGCATAGTTCGGGGCGACCATCGGGTAGTCTGCCGGGAGACCCCATTTCTCCCTGTACTGTTCCGGGGACAGATTGAAGTGCGTGCGAAGATGGCGCTTCAACGACTTGAATTTCTTGCCGTCTTCCAGGCAGATCAGATAGTCGGGCGTGATCGACTTCTTGACGTTTATGGCTGGCTTCACTTCAGCCTGCTCGTCCTTGCTCTGGACTCCCGAGGCAGTGTTTTCGAGCGCGCGATGAACGTCGGCGATGAGTTTCGGCAAATCGGCGACGGGAACCGGATTGTTCCCCACATAGGCCGCGACAATCTGCGCAGCCAGTTCGATCAATGCCGGTTTGTCGTCCATCTCCACCCCCAAACAGTCCGCCGAAACTCGCGGTCAACTTGGTTTAAGCGAGCCGCGCTGGATCAACAAGGCCCTTGGGCCCGAGATGACGGGGTCAGTTGTGGGGTGCGTAGGGACCCGCCTTGCGGACAAACCAGTCCCAATACGTCAACAAGATTCGGGCCTTGTTGAATGACAGGCTGTCGAAGACCGCCTGCAACTCGTCCGGCTTGCGGTCTGGGCGCAAAATCCCCGCATCTGGCCCGCGAAGATTGTCCAGCACCTCTTCGAACCGCGAACGCGGATAGCCGAGCGCCTTGAGCAGCACCGCAATGGGCTCGCCCTCACGGTCTGACAAGATGCGCAGCGCCGTTTCCTTGCCGATACTTCCAATCTCAGCCAGTTGTTGGGCCGCCTCTTCGAGCCGGAACTGCACCGCGGACTGTATTGCTGCGTCAACGGCTTCCTTGGGTGCGAACTTCGGCTCACCTTGCGGCTGATCGCCATCTCCACCATGGGTGGCCAAAGTGATGCGGAGAATCCGGTTGAGTGTCTCGGAATCCGTGAGGAAGCGCGAAAAGATGAAGCGGCGCAATTCGGTGGGTACGTTCCAGAACAACTCGAAGGCGACCGGCGGCGGCAAGTCGGCGCGCGTTGCCAGAGGAGCAAGCAGGGCATGATGTTCAACAGCCTGTTCCGCCAGCCTGTAATAGGCATCATGAGACAATGACGCGCCCGGATTGCGAATCAGGGTCAGCAACACGTTCGGCTCACCCGACGAGATCAGATAGTCGCTCAACACCTGTGACAGGCTGCGGCGTCTCGCGATCATGCGGAGCTTGTTGGAGTCCGCGCTTGGCGCGGCATTCATGAGGTCCTGGTCACTGATATTCGAACAGCGCTCGAGCAGAGGTGCCACGACCTCTGGACGGGGATCGCGAATCAATTTCGCCACGAGCAGCGGCGGCGGCGACTCCATAATGGCGACACGCTCCACGACGGTCAGGAGTTGCTTTACGGGAATCCGCGGCAGGATGCGAAGCAGCGTATCGGCGGCCAGCGTGCGCTCGTGCGGCAAGGCCGAACTGGAACCGCCCGACATCATGTCGAGAAGTGTCAATGCCAATTCCCCGGACTCGCTGTCTGCGTCAGCCGTTTCTGTCAGCGCCGGCTCTTCGAGAAGCGCCAGCTTGGGCGGCTCAGCGAAAGGGTCGTGATCGTCCTCCTTGGACTTCAATAGAGACGATGACGATCCGAGTCTTTCGGCAAGCGCTTCGCCGATTGCTGCTGGAGCCGTAACGGACGCACCCTTGACGTGAGACTCAACGTCCACCTCGTCCTCAACAAATTCCGGTTCCGGGTCGACGGCCAGGGTCACTGTGTCTGCCGGGCCTGCGTCAAGTGCGCCTTCGCCGGTCTCTGCGGTCTCGTCGTCCGCCTGTGCCGCGGCCTCCCTGAGGAAGGCGGCCCGTTCGGATGGACTTGGCTTGGCATAGATGGCGGTGCTGATTGTCTTCATCATCGCATCGACGACGCGGCCTGCCAACTCAGATTGCGGTTGCGGCGGAGTGTTCTCAGCTTGCATACCGGCGGCCGCGGCTTGGGGATCGGCAATTGCCGGCTCATGCGTAGATTCTGCGATGCCGTCGTGTGCGGCGGAGATTCCCGCTGTTTCATCAACAGCAGTGACGAAGGACTCCGTTAGTTCTGCAGGCTCGGGTAATTCTGCAGGCTCGGGCTGCAGATCGGTCTCTGCAAGTTCCTCCTCAATTTCAGCCGCGGAAGTCAATACCGGCTCACCGGTCTGCTCTACGTCTGTTTCGACGACATCGACGGCGACTGCATTGTCAGATTCGCTGACCGGTGTGTTTCCGGTGTCAATCCCGGGCGCGGAATCCGGGATCGGGAACTGTACGGTCTCGAAGGCCTGCTCCGGTGGCAATTCGGGCTCGGCAACCGGTTCCTGCGATTGTATGGGTTGGTCTTCGACAGGGGCGGCGGCTTCTTCCGGGCGCTGCCATGTGATCGGGCTGAATTCAGGAAGTGCGACGTCCGAAACAGCCGGCAAGTCGACAACGAGGTCGACATCCGAGATCGGTTCCGCCTCGAGGCGTGCCGATGGTCCGGCATGATCCATCGGGAGCTGATCAGGGCCAGCCAACTCCCGTGTCGAATCCCCGGACGGTATTGGCGTAGATGCAGCCGGCAGTTCGCCGGCTTCGCCGCACGGATGCTCTCCCAGCAAAATTGGGACATCGGCCGCAATTGCAGCTTCGACGGCCGCTATCCCGCCTTGCTGCTCGTCCGTCGCATTTTCAGGCGCATCTGCCTCCGGCAAAAAGTCTGCGGGTTCAACCAGCTCCGGAGTGTTGCGCGCCAATGCGGCTTCGACAATAGCGTGCCCGGCAGCTTCTGGTGCCAGATCAGCGACGGCCGGATTGGAGGCTTGCGGAGCCGGCACACTGGTGTCCGGCAACACCAATTCGTCGCCCTGAATGCCTTTCAGTTTCGCTGTCAGCAAGCGGAAGGAATTCGCCGAAATACGGCCGGTGCCCCGCCGCGCGATTCCCGCGGCGTGTCCCGACTCCGTACCGGTGCCCTGTGGTCCACCAGGGACCCTACCGGACTCAACTATCAAGGCGTTCGACAATCAGTCTCCTCCACAGGCTGCAAGAAAGCCTGTGAACACTGTAAAGTTAATTAAACGAGCCCCAGCCTGCGCCAGATGGGGTCAACTGGCTCTGGTTATGGTGAATGACCAGTTAACGGCCATCCTATCCCGGAGTGCTGGAAAGGCTTCACTTTCGAGGCCGGATCGCCCATCTTTGAGGCTTCGCTACTGCATCAGCGGGTTTGCCCGCAATCCCAAACCGGACAAGGATTGAATGACCAAGTTTGCCAGCCACCTGCCGCCCAAGGTCGAGAAGCGCCCCCGAATCGAGCTCTGGCACGGCCATGAAAAGCGCGATGACTACCACTGGCTGAAGGCCGAAAACTGGCAAGAGGTGATGCATGATCCCGCAGTCTTGCCGACGGACATCCGCACCGTCCTGGAAGACGAGAATGCCTATCATGAAGCGGTGATGGCCGACACCAAGGCGCTGCAGGACAGATTGTTCGCAGAGATGAAGGGGCGCATCAAAGAAGATGACTCCTCGGTTCCGGCGCCTGATGGGCCCTATGCCTACTATTCCTCCTACGTCACGGGCGGACAGCATCCGCGCTTTGCCCGCAAAGCCCGTGATCTGTCGGGGCCGGAAAACCTTCTGCTCGACGGCAACGCACTGGGCGAGGGGCGCGAATACTTCCGTTTTGGGGGTATTGCCATGTCTCCAGACCACAAGCTGGCTGCATGGTCCTTCGATGGCAACGGATCGGAGTTCTACGAACTCAGGATTCGCGATGCGGCGACGGGGCAGGACCTTCCCGACGTGCTGCAGAACACGGCAGGCGGCGCCACCTGGGCCGCGGACGGCAAGAGCTTCCTTTACACGACGCAGGACGAAAATCACCGGCCACTCAAGACCTTCCACCACGTGCTGGGAACCAGTCAGGCCGACGACAAACTGGTCTACGAGGAACGCGACACAGGCATGTTCACCGGTGTCGGCAAGACCAATTCAGAGAAATATATCGTCATCGACATCCACGATCACGACACCTCGGAACTGTGGATCATGGATGCGGAGGATCCAAATGGGGCGCCCAGATTGATTGCCCCACGTGTCGCGGGCATCGAGTACGATGTCGAGCACTGGAACGACCAATTCATTATCAAGACCAATATGGGCGGCGCGGAAGACTACAAGATCGTGACGGCACCAGTCGATCATCCGTCGCCGGAGCATTGGACAGATCTCGTTCCCCACCGCCCGGGCATCTTTCTGGTGGGCTACATCGTACTGAAGAGCTGGCTCATCCGCATGGAGCGGGAGAATGCGCTGCCGCGCATTGTGGTGCGCAACATGGCGACGGGTGAGGAACATGCAATCGCCTTCGAAGAAGAGGCGTATTCGCTGGGATTCGGCGAAATGCGCGAATTTGACACTGACACCTTGCGCTTCACATATTCCTCCATGACAACGCCGTCACAAGTCTTCGACTACAATATGCGTGATCGCACGCGCGTGTTGCGCAAGACGCAGGACGTTCCGAGCGGGCATGACCCCCAGAACTACGTGACGAGGCGAATCATGGCGCCCGCCCATGATGGTGAGGCCATTCCCGTAACGCTGCTCTACCGCAAGGCGACGCCGCTCGATGGGTCAGCACCAGTCTGGCTCTATGGCTACGGTTCCTATGGCATCTCGATCCCTGCCAGCTTCAATACCAACATCCTTTCGCTCGCCGATCGCGGTTTCATCTATGCCATCGCGCACATCCGCGGTGGTCAGGAGAAAGGCCGGCGCTGGTACAAGACCGGCAAGCTGGCGCACAAGACCAATACGTTCCGCGACTTTATCTCCTGCGGTGAGCATCTGGTCGCTCAGGGATTCACGCGCAAAGGTAACATCGTGGCACAGGGCGGCAGTGCCGGCGGCATGCTGATGGGAGCGGTGGCCAACATGGCACCAGACCTGTTCCGCGGCATCGTGGCGGAAGTGCCGTTTGTCGACGTGCTCACCACCATGCTCGACGACACCCTGCCGCTGACCCCGCCCGAATGGCCCGAGTGGGGCAATCCCATCGAAAGCAAGGACGCCTATGAGTCCATCGCCGCGTACTCTCCCTACGACCGGGTAGAGGCAAGAGACTATCCCAATATCCTTGCGGTTGGCGGACTCACAGACCCGCGTGTGACCTACTGGGAACCAGCGAAATGGGTGGCGCGCTTGCGCGAACTCAAAACGGACGACAACCTGCTGCTGCTCAAAACCAATATGGGGGCCGGCCACGGCGGCGCCTCCGGCCGCTTCGACCGGCTGAAGGAAGTGGCCTTCGTCTATGCCTTCGGGCTCAAGGTCGCAGGGCTTGCGCATGCTGATTGACGGACCCAAGTCAGCCCTGTTGATCGTCGACGTGCAAGAGCGGCTACTGCCGGCGATGGCAGATCCGGATATTGTGGTGAAAAACTGTGGTATCCTCATCAAGGCTGCCAACACCGTCGAAGTGCCGGTGCTGGCATCAGAGCAGTATCCCAAGGGACTCGGCCATACCGTGGCGCCTGTCCGTGAAGCACTCGGCAATGCACCAGTATTCGAGAAATTGGCGTTTTCCTGCTGGCGCGACAAGCTGCTCAAATCCAAACTCATCGACTTTCACGAGCACGGCCGACCGATGGTCGTCGTGGCGGGGATCGAAGCCCACGTCTGCGCGCTGCAAACCTGCATTGATCTCTGCAACGCCGGTTTTGGCGTGTTTGCCGTGGCAGATGCCATGTCATCGCGGGCGCCCTCCTCCGTGGATATGGCCCTGCACCGCATGCGCCAGGCCGGGGTCGAGGTCGTCAACACCGAAATGGCGGTTTTCGAACTGCTCAAGGCAGCGGGGACGGCAGATTTCAAGACGCTCTCGGCACTTATACGCTGAAGGTCAAAACTCCCGTCATTCCGCCGAATTGACAAATGCCTCGCGCCGTTGCTGATAGGGGCGACGCAAGGAGTAATATGATGGCCGCAGCCGAATTCAACTGGGAAGACCCGCTCGATCTCGAAAGCCACCTCACCGAAGAGGAGCGGATGATCCGCGACACGGCGCGAGCCTTCGCCCAGGACAAGCTTGCTCCGCGGGTCAAATCGGCCTTCCGGGACGAACGTTTCGACCGCGAGATCATGAACGAGATGGGGGAAATGGGCTTCCTTGGCGTCATGACATCAACGGACTACGGCGGTTCGGGCCTCGGCTATGTGGCCTACGGGCTGGTGGCGCGCGAGGTGGAGCGGGTCGATTCAGGCTACCGCTCGGCCATGAGCGTGCAGAACTCACTGGTCATGCACCCGATCGAAGCCTACGGCACAGACGCCCAAAAGCAGAAGTACCTGCCCAAGCTGGCGACCGGCGAATGGGTCGGCTGCTTCGGCCTGACCGAGCCCGATGCCGGCTCCGACCCCGGCGGCATGAAGACCCGGGCGAAGAAGGTCGACGGCGGCTACGTGCTGAACGGCTCCAAGATGTGGATTTCCAATTCGCCGATTGCCGATGTGGCAGTGGTGTGGGCCAAGACCGAGGACGGCGTCATCCGGGGCTTCGTCGTTGAGCGCGGCATCAAGGGGTTCTCGTCGCCGGTCATCGAGGGCAAGATTTCGCTTCGCGCCTCAATCACCGGCGAGATCGTGCTCGACAACGCGGAAGTGTCCGACGACGCCCTGCTACCGAGCGCCAAGGGGCTGGGCGGGCCGTTCGGCTGCCTCAACAAGGCCCGCTTCGGCATCGCCTGGGGCGTGATGGGCGCGGCGGAGGATTGCTGGCACCGGGCGCGGCAATATACGCTCGACCGCAAGCAGTTTGGCAAGCCGCTGGCCGCCAACCAGCTGGTGCAGAAAAAGCTCGCGGACATGCAGACGGAAATCGCGCTGGGGCTGCACGGCTGCCTGGCGCTGGGACGTGGACTCGAAGCCGGCACATTGGCGCCGCCCGCCATTTCGCTGATGAAGCGTAACAATTGCGGCAAGGCTCTCGACGTCGCCCGCATGGCGCGAGACATGCACGGCGGCAATGGTATCTCGGAAGAATATCACGTCATCCGCCACATGGTAAACCTGGAGACGGTCAACACCTATGAGGGCACGCACGATGTCCACGCCCTGATCCTTGGCCGGGCGCAGACGGGGATCCAGGCGTTCCAGTGAGGGATGTCATCATTGCCATCGCCGATCCGGCAGAGCCGTCCATCCGTGTACTGATTGAAGCGCTTGATGCTTACATGGTGCCGATGTATCCGGCGGAGAGCAATCACCTGCTGGACATCGAAACGCTCCGCCAGCCGCAAATGCGGTTCTTCTCGGCGACGGCGAATGACATCGTCATGGGTTGCGGTGGCTGCTGGCTGCATGCGGACTATGCCGAGATCAAGCGGGTTTACGTAAGCCCTGCAGCGCGCGGTCTTGGCCTTGCCAAGAAACTGATGGACCGGATCGAGACCGAGGCTCTGTCGTCTGGCCGGCGCATGGCGCGGCTTGAAACGGGAATCCATCAGCCCGAAGCGCTGGGGCTTTACCGGCGGCTCGGCTATGTCGACCGCGGGCCGTTCGGGGACTATTGGGACGATCCCAACAGCGTGTTCATGGAAAAGGTGCTCGGCTAAGCCTTCGGCTGGAAGATCACGAAGATCTTGCGGAGGTAACCTTCCGACTTCCAGGAATTGGGCGTGCCCATCGGCACGAAAAACGTGTCGCCTGCCTTGAAGGTCTGCTCCTGACCTTTGTCGTCAAGCATCGTGACGGAACCTTCGAGCAGGTGCATCAGCTCATGGCGCGGGAAGTCGATCAGCTTTCTTGTGTAACCTGTGGTGTCCCATACACCGATGTTCAATTGCCCGGTCGCGTCAGAGAAATACTCATGTGTGTGCTGGACGGGCACCGGCGTCAAAAGCATCTCGGGTGGCGGGGATGCTGAGGGATCTAGCGCTACGCCGGGATCGATCTTGATGGTATGGAGCGGTCCTGCGTTTGGCAGACCCGATGCGTCATCGTGGATGACGAAGAACTTCCGCACCTTGCCCGGTTGGATCCACCGGCAGTGCAATCCCTTCGGAATGATGAAACTTTCACCCGCCTTGACCGTTGTCTCGCCATGTTTTTCAACAATGGTGATTTCACCTTCGAGAACATGCATGAACTCGTTGACAGGATAGTCCGCCCATGGCGTGTCAAATGGCTCTGCCGCCCAAAGTCCGGCAGAAAGGCCACGAGACTTGTCTTCGAACCACGTGAGGCCACTTTGGACCCCCGATCCGGCTGTCATCTCGCTAGCCGGAATGTCAGGCCAGGGTTCGGTTTTCGCAGCGGGATCAAATGCAACGATAGACGGTTTGGTCATGGGACACCTCTGACGGAAGCTTATCCTCCTTCCTTGCACGATCAAGCCCGAGCGACTAGATAGGATTTCCAATTCAAGGAGGAACGATTATGGCCCTAGAACTCCCCGCCCTGCCCTATGCCTATGATGCGCTCGCCCCCTACATGTCGAAGGAAACCCTCGAATTCCATCACGACAAGCATCACCAGGCCTATGTGACCAACGGTAACAATCTGCTGAAGGATTCGCCGCTGGCCTCTTCCTCGATCGAAGACATCTGCAAGAAGGCCTTTGCCGAGAAGAATGCCGGCCTCGTCAACAACGTGGGGCAGCACTACAACCACATTCATTTCTGGTCTTGGATGAAGCCCAATGGTGGCGGCAAGAAGATTCCGGGCAAGCTGGCGGCTGCCATCGATAGCGACCTCGGCGGATATGACAAGATGCGGGCCGATTTCATCAACGCCGGCACCACTCAGTTCGGCTCAGGCTGGTGCTGGATCGCCGTCAAGGACGGCAAGCTCGCCATCATGAAGACGCCCAACGGCGAGAACCCGCTGATGCATGGCGCTTCGCCGATCCTCGGCTGCGACGTGTGGGAGCACAGCTACTACATCGACTACCGCAATATGCGTCCCAAGTATTTGGAAGCCTTCGTCGATAATCTGGTGAATTGGGATTACGTCGAAGAAATGTATGCCAAGGCCTGATCGTGCCCCGGTGACTGCTTTTCCCGAAGGGGCGGCGCGGCTGCCCCTTCTTCATATCTGACAGGACCTCTTCATGACCTCGCCCGCATCCGTATTCGACGGCCACAACGACGTGCTGCTGCGTTTGTGGGGCAAGAAGGAGGGCGACCCCGTCGCAGACTTCGTCAATGGAGATGGCGCGGGTCATCTCGATCTGCCGCGCATGATCAGGGGCGGTTTCGCCGGTGGGTTCTTCGCCATCTTTGTGCCAAGCCCCAAGGACCCGGACTGGACGGATGACGACGACCTGAATCCACCGGCAGCCGGAGAGGTGAGCCAAACGTTTGCGCTTGCAGCAACAGTCAGCATGGCCGCCTTGCTCACCCGCATCGAGCGCATGGCACCCGACCGGTTCAAGATTTGCCGATCCCCCGCAGACATCCGCTCCGCCGCGTCGGCCGGCCAGGTCGCCGCCATCTTCCACATCGAAGGGGCAGAAGCCATCGACGAAGACCTCCGGGCACTGGATGTACTCTACGCGGCCGGCCTCAGGTCCTTGGGACCTGTGTGGAGCCGCTCCAATATTTTCGGTCACGGTGTTCCATTCCGCTTTCCCTCGTCCCCCGACACGGGGCCAGGCCTGACCGATGCCGGCAAGGCGCTGGTTCGCCGCTGCAACGATCTCGGCATCTTGGTGGACCTGTCCCATCTCAACGAGAAGGGCTTCTGGGACGTCGCCGGCATCAGTTCGGCACCGCTGGTCGCCACCCATTCCAACGCCCATGCGCTCTGTGCGTCGTCCCGAAACCTCACAGACGAGCAGATCAAGGCCATCGGCCAGTCTGGCGGCATGATCGGACTCAATTTCGCCAATGGGTTCCTCCGCAAGGATGGTCATTGGGCCAGCGAAAACGGCCTCGACTCCATGTTGCGGCACCTGGATCACCTGATGAAGCTGGCCGGGGAGGATCACATCGGGCTGGGTTCGGACTTCGATGGCGCCCGAATCCCCTCGCAGATTGGTGACGTCACCGGCCTGCCCAATCTGGCCAAGGCCATGAGTTCTCATGGCTATGATGATGAATTGATTGGGAAACTCTGCCGCGAAAATTGGCTCAGGGTGCTCGAGCGCACCTTTGGTGAATAAGCTTTCAAAGCCTTATTAGCAGTGCTAATAGCTCGGTATGAAACTTGCTGCGTGGCTGACTAATAGCGGGATATCGCAATCGGACCTGGCGCGCCGAATTGGCGTGACACAGGGCCGGGTGTCGCAGTTGGCGAAGGGAGCCGTCCCTTCGCTGGATCTGGCGATCAGGATTTCAGCGGCCACTGGCAACAAGGTCAGACCAGAAGATTTCGGAGTTCAGGACATGACGGACGTGGAAAAGCTCGACTCGGTGGAAGAAGCCATCAAGTCAATCGCGAATGGCGAAATGGTGGTCGTCGTCGATGACGATGACCGGGAGAACGAGGGCGACTTGATCGCCGCCGCCTCCAAGATCACACCCGAACAGATGGCCATCATGGTCCGCCATGGCACCGGTATCGTGTGCCTGCCAATCACGGCCGAGGACGCCAAGCGGCTGAAGCTTGATCCCATGGTGGCGCTCAATGATGCCCCGATGGGAACGGCCTTCACGGTTTCCATCGACTATAAGGAAGGTCTCACCACCGGCATCTCTGCGCGGGAACGGACGGCCACAGCCCATGCGCTGGCCAATCGCAATGTGGTGGCAGATGACTTCGTGCGCCCCGGGCACATGTTTCCGCTGGTGGCAAAGACCGGCGGGGTTCTGATGCGGTCCGGGCATACGGAAGCTGCCGTCGATCTCGTCAAATTGGCGGGGCTCTTTCCCGCCGGAGTGATCTGCGAACTGGTCAACGACGATGGAACCGTGAAGCGGGGGCCGCAAGTGATGGCCTTCGCCCGCGAACATGGCCTGAAGATCATCTCCGTGGCCGACCTCATCGCTTACCGCCAGCGGCGCGAGCGGCTGGTTGAGCAGACCGCTCAGTTCGAAGTCGAGACTGCCATCGGGATGGCGCAGGGATATTCCTATGTGACGCCCTTCGACGCGGTGGAGCAGCTCGCTTTGGTGTTCGGCGACATTTCGAAGGCCCAGAGCGTTCCGGTCAGGCTGCACCGCGAAAACGTCCTCGAGGACGTTTTCGGGAGCCGCAAGACCCTCAACAGTGTGTTCGACATCTTCAAGCGCGAGGGCTGCGGCATCCTCGTCTATTTGCAGGAAGGTGCCACCGGCGTTCCGGCGGGCCAGCTGGCCGCCGAAAAGTCCGGCAGCGCCGCCATTCGGGAGCAGGCCTGGCGCGATGTCGGACTTGGAGCCCAGATTCTGCGCGATCTGAACGTGTCGTCGATCCGCCTCATCTCCTCCAGCAACCGCCATTATGTTGGACTGGCCGGCTTCGGTGTCGAGATCGCCGAAACGATGAAGCTCGACGGTTAGTCCTTCCTTGACATGGGCCGACATTGCTAATGTGATGCCATGCCACGCCTGCGCGCCAAATCGAAGGACACCGAGCCACTCCAGACGATCGGTTGGCGCGAGCGGGTATCGCTGCCACTCCTCGGCATCGGACTCATCGTTGCCAAGATCGATACCGGGGCGAAATCTGCCGCGCTGCACGCAACAGATATCCGGCAGGTTGGCTCGCATGTCGAGTTCAACGTACCGGTCGACGGTCGCAACCACCGTTGCCGTTTGGCGCTGAAGGGCCAGAAACGGATCAAGAGTTCGAGCGGCCACAGCCAGCACCGTGCACTGGTGGAAACTGAAGTGAAGATCGGGGCTCAGCGTCTCAAGATCGATGTCACCCTTACGGACCGGACCGACATGGGCGTTCCGATGTTGCTTGGCCGCTCGAGCCTGCAAGGACGCTTTCTGGTCCATCCCGCCCGCTCGTATCTCCTCTCGGCCATGAAACGAAAAGCGACATGAAGATTGCACTGCTCACGCGCAGCCCCAAGCTCTATTCACATCGACGGCTGATCGAGATGGCCGAGGCCAGAGGCCATGAAATGGTCCCGATCGACTACCTCAAGTGCTACATGAACATCACCTCGAAGAAGCCGGAACTCCGCTATCTCGGCGAGAAGCTGACGGGCTTTGATGCGGTGATCCCACGTATCGCGGCCTCCCATACTTTCTATGGCCTCGCCGTGCTGCGGCAGTTCGAAATGATGGGCGTCTATCCGCTGAACGAGTCTGTGGCCATCGGCCGATCGCGCGACAAGCTGCGTTCCATGCAAATCCTCGCGCGCGACGGCGTGGGCATGCCCGTGACGGCCTTTGCCAATGACACCAGCCGGACCAACGACATTCTCGAAATTGTCGGTGGCGCGCCCGTCGTCATCAAATTGCTGGAGGGTACTCAAGGCATCGGTGTCGTGTTGTCAGAAACGCCAAAGTCGGCCCGCTCGGTCATCGATGCATTCCACGGTGCGGACATCGCAATCCTGGCCCAGGAGTTCATCAAGGAGGCGGAGGGACGTGACATCCGGGCCATCGTGGTTGGCGGAAAAATCATAGCCACGATGGAACGGTTCGGCATCGAGGGTGAGTTTCGCTCCAACCTCCACCGGGGTGGCACGTCGGCACCCGTCAAGCTGACCCGGAGCGAACGCGCCACGGCCATCAAGGCGGCCAAGGCCATGGGGTTGAATGTTGCGGGCGTCGACATGATCAGATCCAATCGCGGACCGCTGGTGCTGGAAGTGAACTCGTCACCAGGTCTGGAAGGTATCGAGGGTGTCACCAAGGCTGATATCGCGACTTCGATCATCGTGTATATCGAGGACCATGCGCAACCTGGCAAGACCAGAACCAAGGGCAAGGGATGAATGCATTCCGGATCGGCAGTCAGGACGTGTCACCTGGATCGCGGGTGACAATCGACCTGCCTGTCAGCGCGCTTTCCAACCACACGCGGGTCGTGCTTCCCGTGCATGTTCTGCATGGCGAGCAGGCTGGTCCAGTGCTCTTCATTTCTGGAGTCATTCATGGCGATGAGATTCAGGGTGTCGAGATCATCCGCCGTCTGCTTGTCCACCCTGCCCTCAATACCATCAAGGGCACGCTGCTTGCCGTTCCCATCGTCAACAGCTTCGGCTTCATCAATCATACGCGCTATATGCCGGACCGCCGCGATCTCAATCGCTCTTTTCCAGGGTCGGACCGGGGGTCGCTCGCAAGTCTGGTTGCGGATATTTTCTTCCGTGAAGTTGTTCTGCGAAGTCAATACGGGATCGATCTGCACACAGCCGCCCTGCACCGGACCAACCTGCCACAAGTCCGAATCGCGGCAGGCGACAAGGGTTTGCTGGAATTGGCAGAGGCATTCGCACCGCCGGTGATCCTGGTATCCAAGCTGCGCGAAAAATCGCTGCGCCTGAGCGCTTCCGAAGCCGGGGTCAAAGTACTTCTCTACGAAGGTGGCGAAGCCCTACGATTCGACGAGTCTGCCATCGACATGGGCGTGAAAGGCACAATCCGCGTTATGGAAGCGATTGGCATGATCGATCCGGCGCAACGCTCCAAGCCACGAGCCGGAACCGTGTTTTCGAACGCAAGCAGTTGGGTGCGGGCTCCGGAGGGCGGCATTCTTCACACCATCCGGCGCGCCGGCGACCGCGTGGGAAAGCAGGAGGTCATCGGTGTGGTCGCCGATCCTCTCGGCACGATGTCCGTGCCCGTGGTCTCCGAGTACGACGGCACCATCATCGGACGGACCAATCTGCCACTTGTCAATCGCGGCGACGCGCTGTTTCACATCGCCAAGACCAAGCCACAGATCGGCGCCAAGGGTGAACCAGAATCCGACGCCATGACCGCCCCGTTCGACGAAGACGAAATCATCTAGCGTTTGGTCAAACTGCCTAGAATGCCACGGATCAAGGCATTGCCAACAGAACGGGCAACCGTTGTTCCGATCTGACGTCCAACCGAACCTGCGATGTTCTTGATGAAGCGATCGGTGGCACTCTCTCGCGAAGATGTGGCGCGTGCTTCCGCCTTGGCTTGCTTTTCCGCTTCCTTTGTCGCTTGCGCTTCGGCCTGGATCTGGGCGCGTTCCGCCGCACGCTTGGTAAGGATTTCGTAGGCTGACTCCCGGTCCTCCGCCGTCTCGTAGATGCCATAGACGGGAGAATTCTTGATTAGGTGTTGGCGCTCATCCGCCGTGATCGGACCCATGCGGCCGGACGGTGGCCTGATCAAAGTCCGCTCAACAATCGTCGGCACGCCCTTGGGATCAAGGACCGATACCAGCGCCTCACCCTTGCCGAGCTGGGTTATGACGTCCTCCGTGTTAAAGTTCGGGTTGGGCCGGAAGGTTGTGGCAGCTGCTCGAACTGCCTTCTGCTCACGAGGGGTGTAGGCACGCAAGGCATGCTGCACGCGATTGCCCATTTGCGCCAGGACGCTCTCCGGAACATCAAGTGGGTTTTGCGTGACGAAGTAGATGCCGACGCCTTTTGATCGGATAAGCTTTACCGTTTGCTCGATCTTCTGCAAAAGTCCAGGCGGCGCCTCGTCGAACAGCAGATGGGCTTCATCAAAGAAGAACACCATCTTCGGCTTTTCGGGATCACCGACTTCCGGCATTTCCTCAAAGAGCTCGGACATCATCCATAACAGGAATGTCGCATAGAGCTGCGGTGAGTTGATGAGCTTGTCTGCTGCCAGCACATTCATGTAGCCCTTGCCACCGGGCGTTGTGCGCATGAATTCCTTGATGTCGAAGGCCGGTTCGCCGAAGAACTTGTCTCCGCCCTGCTCTTCCAGCACGACGAGGCGCCTTTGGATGGCACCGATCGTCGGAGCATTGAGGTTGCCGTACTCCGTGGTGATCTCACGGCCACGGTCGCCGAGGTCCTTGAGCAGAGCACGAAGATCCTTCAAATCGAGAAGGGCAAGGCCTTCCTGGTCGGCAATCTTGAACGCGATGTTGAGCGCACCTTCCTGGGCATCCGACAGGCCCATGAGACGCGACAGCATCAACGGGCCCATCTCGGTGATGGTGGTGCGGATGGGGTGCCCCTCTTCGCCAAACACGTCCCAGAACATGGTCGGCGTGGCCTCAAACCCGTAGTCGTCGAAATCGATCTTCTTGGCCCGCTCGAGGAGAAAATCCTTCGGCTCACCTTCCATGGAAATACCGGAGAGGTCGCCTTTCACGTCTGCCGCGAAAACCGGCACACCTTGAGACGTGAAGCCTTCGGCCAGGATTTGCAGCGTCACCGTCTTGCCGGTGCCTGTTGCACCCGTCACCAATCCGTGGCGATTCGCCATCTGCAAGAACAACTCTTCCCGCTTCTCGCTTTTGCCCAGAAATATGGTGTTGTCCGACATTTGCAGTCTCTCCCCGGAATTGGCCCTTGAATGGCAGTCACTGTGCTATAAACCGAGCGAGCACGCAATGAGGCGCAGGGCGCGGACATGCAAGATCTGGTCGATCAAATCTCAGCTAGCGCTGGCATGACACATGACAAGACAGAGCAGGCACTGGGAATCATTCTCAATCTGATTCGTACGCAAGGCGATCAACAGAAAGTAGGCGAACTGTTTGACAAGATGCCCGGTGCTGCGGATCTTGCCGCCAAATTTGGGTCGGACAAGGCCGCCAAAGGCGGGCTTCTCGGCATGATGGCAGGAAGCATCATGGGCGGGCCGCTTGCCGCCGTCACCAAGCTCACTTCAATCGGGCTTTCCATGGACCAGATCAAGGAATTAGGCACCCTGACGCTCGCCTATGCGAAAGAAAAGGCAGGCCCCCAGCTGGTCAAGGACGTTGCAGGCTCCATCCCAGGCCTCAGTGGCTATGTTTGAGATTTGACGCCGGTCAAGGGAACGCAGCAGCCCCTGCCCTAGGGAGGAACCAGATAGAAGGGGCGAACATGGCCCAGGACATGCCAGTACCAGGAGCCGGAGCCGGAGCCGGAGCCGGCAACACGGTGTTTCGTGTTTCAGGTCTGTGCAAGATCTATCGCACGGGCGAAGTTGAAGTTCACGCGCTGCGGGGCGTGAACTTCGAAGCACGGCGCGGTGAATTCATTGTCATTCTGGGTCCTTCCGGATCCGGCAAGTCGACCTTTCTCAACATCATCGGCGGTCTCGATTCCGCTACCTCCGGAGAGGCGTGGTTTCTTGATCATTCATTGACTCAGCAAAGCGAGACAGCCCTGACCCGCTACCGCAGGGACCATGTCGGTTTCATCTTTCAATTCTACAACCTGGTGCCGAGTCTGACAGCCCGGGAGAACGTGCAACTGGTCACCGAAATCGCCCGCAATCCGATGAAACCCGCAGAGGCGTTGGCGATGGTCGGGCTGACTGAACGCATGGATCATTTTCCCGCCGAACTTTCCGGTGGAGAGCAACAGCGGGTTGCGATCGCCCGGGCCATCGCCAAGCGTCCGGACGTGCTGCTGTGCGACGAACCGACGGGCGCACTCGACTCGACAACGGGCATCAAGGTCCTTGAGGCGCTGTTGAAGGTCAATGCTGAAACAGGAGCGACGACGCTCGTCATCACGCACAACGCGGCGATCCAACAGATTGCAGACCGCGTGGTGAACTTTGCCAATGGCGCCATCATCTCTGAACATGTCAATACGGAGCGACTGCCGGCCTCCGCCATCCGGTGGTGAGCACCATGCATGCGCTTCATCTCAAGCTCTTTCGTGATCTCAAGCGACTTTGGCCGCAGGCGCTGGCCATTGCACTGGTCCTCGCAGCTGGCGTTGCAACGCTCATTCTTGGTGTCGGGGCTCATGATTCACTTTCCACTACCCGTGCCCGCTACTATGAAGCCAACAGGTTCGCCGATATCTTCGCTGATGTCACTCGCGCGCCAAAATCGGTCGCGGACTCTGTCGCCCATCTCGACGGCGTGGCGGCGGTCGAGACCCGCATTTCGAAGATCGCTCTTGCGGACATCGAAGGTACTGCCGAACCGGCCTCGGTTCTGCTCGTCTCGATCCCCGATCATCACGAGCAAGTGCTCAACAAGCTCTATCTGAGAAGTGGCCGGTTGCCTGATCCCGTTTCTCTCGACGAAGCCGTGGTCACCGACAGCTTTGCCAAGGCGCACGGCTTTGTCTCAGGGTCCGTGCTCCGTGTCCTGATCAACGGAAGACTGCGCACCATCCGGGTCAGTGGAACAGCGCTTTCGCCGGAGTTCATCTATGCACTGGGCCCCGGCGAACTCATGCCGGACGACCGCCGCTTCGGAGTCTTGTGGATGCCGGAACGGGCACTGGCGGCAGCCTATGATCTGGAAGGGGCATTCTCCAGCATCGCCGTCAAGCTGACCCCCGGCGCAAACGAGGCCGCGCTCATCGAGCAGATCGATTCCATCCTAGAACGATACGGCGGCCGCGGAGCCTATGGCCGCAAGGACCAGATCTCGCATGCGTTTCTTGATGCCGAATTGCAGCAACTGCGGTCCATGAGTCGCGTATTGCCGCCGATCTTTCTCCTGGTTGCAGCATTTCTCGTCAACATGACCCTGTCTCGGCTTGTCGCCCTCGAGCGCGAGCAGATCGGCCTGCTCAAGGCCATGGGCTATTCCTCGTGGGCCGTGGCGCGCCACTATGGAGGTTTCGTTACCGTCATCGCCGCATTCGGCATTCTCATCGGATTCGTCGCGGGCACATGGCTTGGGAACGGCATGGCGCAGCTCTATGCCAAGTTCTTTTCGTTTCCATTCCTTGTCTTCAGCCGTGACCCGGCCATCTATGCCATCGCAGCAGTGGTGACCTATGGCGCGGCGGCCATTGGCGCCATCAAGGCCGTCGGCGACGTGGCGTGGCTTCCCCCTGCTGTCGCCATGGCACCTCCGCCTCCGCCACGCTACCGCAAGGTCTGGGGCGGCATCATCGACCTGTCATTCGCCGTCCGCCAATCCAGTGTCATTATTTCTCGACACCTCACCCACTGGCCCTGGCGGACGGCAAGCGGCGTTCTGGGGATGGCCCTGTCGGTTGCAATTCTTGTCGGTTCCCTGTGGTCTTTCGGCTCTATTGACTACATGATCGACGTCACCTTCTATCGCTCGGACCGTCAGGACGCCTCGATCAACTTCAGTGAGATCAGGCCGATTTCCGCGCTTTACGACAGTCGAAGGCTACCAGGCGTGTTGCAGGCAGAGCCGTACCGCAGCGTGGCTGTCAAGCTTCGCAACGGTCATATCGAGCGCCGACTGGCGATTGTCGGAAAGCCTCAATCGGCGTCATTGTCACGTGTGCTGTCGCAGGACCTTACACCTGTCTCCCTGCCTCAGCAGGGAATCGTACTTTCACGTGCCGTCGCAGACATCCTCCATGTGAGACGCGGCGACACAGTGGAGATCGAGGTCCTTGAAGGAGATCGCCGGACAGTCCGGGAGCCAGTATCAGCTATCATCACAGGCTACCTGGGGCTAACGGCATTCATGGAAATCGGCGCGCTGAACAAAATGTTGGGCGAGGGCGCCATCATCTCCGGTGTCCATCTCCGCATCGACCGAACAGCACGCGATGCATTCTTTGCGGCAGTCAAATCGACGCCGACGACAAGCTTTCTGGCGCTCCAGTATGCAGCGCTTGAGCGGTTTCGCCAAACGCTGGCACAAAACATCCTCATCATGGTGACGGTCTATGCCTCATTGGCCGCCATCATCGCGTTCGGTGTGGTCTATAACTTCGCGCGAATTTCACTCTCTGAGCAGGGTCGCGAAATGGCGAGCTTGAGAGTGCTGGGCTTTACACGCGGTGAAGTCTCTGCACTGCTGCTTGGCGAGCTCGCAGTCGTCGTGATCGTGGCGCAACCATTGGGCTGGCTGATTGGATATGGTTTCGCCTGGGCCATGACGCAAGGCTTCACCACGGAGCTTTACAGGGTGCCGCTGATCATCAATCGGGATGTCTACGCCTATGCGAGTCTGATCGTTTTGGCGGCCGCCATGGTTTCCGGGCTTGCGGTGCGGCGGCGGATCGACAGACTTGATATGATCGAAGTGTTGAAAACGAGGGAGTGACATGCTGCGACGCCTCATCACCATCCTGGTCTTGATTGTGGCCGCGGGGGCGCTTGCCTGGGCATTGTGGCCCAGACCCATCGCCGTGGAGACGACGAAGATCGACCGGCGGAACATCGAAATCTCTATCGAGGAAGAAGGCAAGAGTCAGATCCGCGATGTCTTTACGGTGTCGGCTCCCATCACCGGGCAGATGCAGCGCGTCAATCTTCATGCCGGAGACGCCGTCACCAAGGACGAAACCGTGGTTGCATCGATGCAGCCGGCCGATCCTGGATTGCTCGATGCGCGCGCCCGGCGGGTGGCGGAGGCCGCCGTCGAAGCCGCGCGCGCAGGCGTCGATCTGGCAGCGGCACAGGTCCGGGAGGCCGAGGCACAACTCGCATTCGCCAAGGAAGAACTCGATCGCGCAAGCACTCTCGTTCGCAGGGGCACGATTTCGCAGCGTGCCTATGACAAGGCGAAGCTCGATGTTGAAACAGCGGCGGCGGCGGTCGAGAGCGCCAAAGCACAGCTCAGGGTGCGGCAGCGCGAACTTGAAAGCGCTGAAGCCGCCCTCATCGAGGGCGGCAAGGCGGGGGGTGCGACATGTTGTGTCGATGTCCGCGCCCCGGTTTCGGGCCGGGTGTTGCGGGTCTTGACGGAGAGCGAACAGGTCGTTCAAGCCGGCACGCCGCTTGTTGAAATCGGAGACCCTGCCGATCTCGAAATCGTATCTGACCTGCTCTCGCGCGATGCTGTACGCATCAAGCCCGGTGCCGCGGCAACTATCGAGGGCTGGGGTGGGCCCGTCCTGGCTGCGACAGTTTCTCGCGTCGATCCCTCGGCGATCACCAAGGTTTCAGCGCTTGGCATCGAAGAACAGCGGGTTAACACGATCCTTTCGCTTGAGGGAGACCCCTCCTCCTGGGCCGGACTTGGCCACGGATTCCGGGTCGTCGTCCGGATTTCACTCTGGAAAGGTCAGAATCTCATCGCGGTGCCAATCGGTTCCCTGTTCCGTCAAGGTGCTGATTGGGCCGCATATGTGGTCGTCGACGGCAAGGCAGTACTGCGGAGCCTCCAAATCGGTGCGCGCAACACGGAATACGCGGAGGTCAAGAGCGGTGTTGCGGAGGGGGATGTCGTCATCCTTCATCCCTCCGATCTGATTGGTGACGGCACGGCTGTGAGTGTCGGCCCGTCACCTTAGACCAACGACGGTTTGCGGCCTGCTCAAGGCTTGGCTAGAGTTCCGTCTGTGCAACAGACTGGAGCAACCATGACGACCTTGCCCCTGGCCAGCGATTTTCCTGAGCTTACGCGCGCAGACTGGTTGAAGCGTGTCGACGCTGCGCTGAAAGGTGCTCATTTCGAGGACAGGCTCATCATGACGACCCCAGATGGTATCAGGCTTGAACCGCTCTATAGGCAGATCGATGGTCCAAGAGCTGCCCGGCCCGAACAGACACCTTGGACCTTGAGCCAGCGTGTCGACCACCCGGACCCCGCCAAAGCCAACGCGCTGGCCCTCGAAGATTTGTCAAACGGGGCCACAGGGCTTGTCATCGTCGCCCGGAACGCCCGGTCATCCCGAGGGTTTGGCGTCGACCCGGCGGCGCTGTCGAGGATTCTCCAGGGTGTTCATCTTCACGCTGTTGCCTTGCGCATCGAGGGCGATGGCAGCCGCCAACTCGCCGATATCATAGCCGGCCAGCCAATCGATCCGGAACGGCTGCACGTCTCATTTGATCTGGACGATCCGGTTCTGATCACTGAATTGGTGCGTCGCGGTTTTTCCGGCCCATTTATGGAGGCCGACGGCAGATCATGGCATGAACGAGGCGCGACAGAGGCCCAGGAACTTGGGGCGGCGCTGGCTGATGCAATCGCGAAATTGCGCCATCTCGAAGGATTGAACGACGTTCATTTGGTGAAGGCTGTTGGTGTGACCCTGGCGGCAACGCAGGACATGTTCATGACGCTCGCGAAGTTCCGCGCCATGCGACTGATGTGGAAACGCGTTCTTCAGATTGCAGGCTTGCCGGATGCGCCTCTTCGGCTGCATGCGGAAACAAGCTGGCGAATGACGGCCGAATTGGATCCGCACACGAACATCTTGCGGTCAACGGCAGCGGTGTTCGGTGCGGGCCTCGGCGGCGCCAGTTCCATCTCCGTCTTGCCTCACTCCATGCGGCAAGGCCTCCCGAATGGCTTTGCGCGCCGGGTGTCGCGCAATGTCCAAAACATCCTTCTTGAGGAGTCAAATCTGTGGCGCGTCGCCGATTCCGCATCAGGTTCCGGCTACGTGGAAAGCTTGACGTCCTCACTGTCTGAAAAAGCCTGGGCGATATTCCAAAATGCGGAGGCCGGCAAATGGCCTTCACCCGCCCCGGAGACGCAGATTGCGCGACCAGTAATCGGTACGACCAATTATCGGCTTGCCGAAGAACATGCAGCTGACGTGGAATCCCTGTCATGAGCAGAATTCCGAATTTCTCGAACGCCGAATTCGTTGCCTCATCCGTCGAGGGCTGCGCATCGCAAGCATGGACGACACCGGAGGGGATCACCGTTGACTGCTCCTATCGAGCCGAAGATACGGAAGGGATTGATTTCCTCAACACTTGGCCCGGTTCGCCACCGTTCCTCCGCGGCCCCTACCCCACCATGTACACCACGCAGCCTTGGACCATCCGCCAGTATGCAGGCTTCTCCACGGCCGAAGATTCCAACGCCTTCTACCGACGCAATCTGGCAGCAGGCCAAATGGGCCTCTCCATTGCCTTCGACCTCGCGACCCACCGTGGCTATGACTCCGACCATCCGCGTGTCGCCGGAGACGTCGGCATGGCGGGCGTAGCGATCGATTCCATTTACGACATGCGAACACTGTTCGATGGCATTCCGCTAGATCAAATGACCGTATCGATGACGATGAATGGCGCAGTTTTGCCAATCATGGCGCTCTACATCGTGGCAGGCGAAGAACAGGGTGTCGCAACAGAAAAGTTGGCCGGCACCATCCAGAATGACATCCTCAAGGAATTCATGGTGCGGAACACATTCATCTATCCGCCCGCGCAGTCGATGCGAATTGTCTCTGACATCTTCAAGTATACGTCCGAACGGATGCCGAAGTTCAACTCCATCTCGATATCGGGCTATCATATGCAGGAGGCAGGCGCGACCGCCGACCTCGAGCTGGCCTACACGCTTGCTGATGGACTTGAGTATGCCCGCGCCGGTGTCGGGGCCGGCCTCAATATCGACCGCTTCGCGCCGCGATTGTCGTTCTTCTGGGCCATTGGCATGAATTTCTTTATGGAAGTTGCCAAGATGCGCGCTGCCCGAATGATCTGGGCAAAGCTCATCAAGCGTTTCGACCCAAAGGACGAGCGTTCACTGTCCCTGCGCACCCATTGCCAGACAAGCGGATGGAGTCTTTCGGCGCAGGATGTGTTCAACAATGTGACACGAACCTGCATCGAAGCAATGGCAGCCACGCAAGGCGGCACGCAATCGCTGCACACCAATTCGCTGGACGAGGCCCTTGCGTTGCCGACTGATTTTTCAGCCCGCATCGCCCGCAACACACAGCTGTTCCTGCAGCAGGAAGCCGGCACATGCCGTGTTATCGATCCTTGGGGCGGAAGCTATTTTGTCGAGCGCCTGACCGCCGACCTGGCGGCCAAAGCCTGGGCGCACATCGAAGAGATCGAGGCCATGGGTGGCATGGCAAAGGCTATCGAAGCCGGAGTTCCAAAGGCACGCATCGAAGAGGCCGCCGCACGCACCCAGGCGCGTATTGACATGGGAGAACAGACTGTCGTCGGCGTCAACAAGTTTGTGCCTCGCGAAGATATCACCATTGACATCCTCAAGGTCGACAACTCCGAAGTCCGGGCCCGGCAGATCGAGAAACTAAAGCGGCTCAAGGCCGAACGTGTAGAGTCCGAAACGCAGATGATGCTGCAACGGCTGTCGGACGTTGCGAGGACCGGCGATGGCAATCTGCTTGCGGCAGCCGTCGACGCGGCCCGCGCCAAGGCAACGGTGGGCGAAATGTCGCTTGCACTCGAGAAGGTTTGGAACCGCCATACACCGGCTATTCGTGTGGTGAAAGGCATCTATGCCGCGGCACCGCGCGACCGGCAGAAGATTGAGCGTGTCTCCCAAGCCGTTTCGGCATTTCGCGAGGCAGATGGGCGCCCACCGAGGCTGCTGGTTGCGAAAGTCGGCCAGGATGGACACGATCGGGGCCAGAAGGTGATCGCGTCCGCATTTTCCGACATGGGGTATGACGTGAAGATCGGACCGCTGTTTGCCACGCCACAAGAGGTGGCCGATATGGCAATCGAGGAAGGCGCGCACGTCGTCGGTGTTTCGACGCTGACCGCCGGTCACTTGACGCTGGTTCCGCAGCTCAAGGCAGCACTTGATGCGGCTGGCCGCTCCGACATCATGATCGTTGTCGGCGGAGTCATTCCTCCGGAAGACGTTCAGGCATTGCTGGACATGGGAGCGGCGGCCGTGTTTCCACCGGGCACCGTTATTCCGGATGCGGCACTTGCTCTGTTGACGCAGCTCAATGAACGGCTGGGCTACGCCCAGAAGGCTGCGGAATGATTGTTACGCCATAGAGGGATTTTCCATGATCCGTGCGTTGATGGCTCTCGCTGCCGCAGCCGTGCTGCTTTGTGGGTGTGTCTTGCAATCACGTTCGCCTCTCTATGACGACCGGCATTCCACCTTGGCGCTCGGCGACAATGGCGGCGACGCATTCACATCGACATTGAAAGACGGCAAATGGGTCCGCGATGCGGGCGAGTTCAAGATCCGGGTCGTTGGAAGACACTATGAAGCGACAGCGGAATCATCGGTGGTCACGCTTCACTTCGTGCCACTGCAGGATTCATGGTTTGTCTTACAGGCAACGGACACAGAGCAGCTGACCGCCTATTTGCTTGCCAGGATCAGCGAGGGTACAGCAATCACCTATCCCCTCTCCTGCCGCGACCTCAAACAGAAGGACAAGCTGCTTGCCTGGATCGACTTCGAGGGTGACGATTGCTTCATCAAGCCCACAGCACCAGAACGACAGCTGTTCACCGAACTTTTAAAGGATCCCGGCGAACCGTCGTCCCGCCTGGAAATCCAATAGCCTGCCACCTGCGGGCTTGAGAGCTTCTTGCTGGCGACCCACGCCACCGGAAGTGCAATCACGAATCCCAGCAATGCACCGCCGACCAAGATGGTGTTGAAAAATTTCGGCATTGTCAGCACCGCGATCATGATGATCCTCCAATCACGAGGTGCGGATCTTGCAGGATGCCAATCAGGAGCGTGCCAAAATGGAACTTTCTCGCCGTATCTTGCTGTCTGGTGTGGCGCTCGCCACTGCTTCGACCGCATTGGAGAAGAGTGCTCTCGCTGCGAGTCGCGCAATCGAATTGCAAAGTGCTGTGAAGGAGGCACTTGCCAAGGGAAGCAGGCTAATGCTGCCCGCCGGCGAGTTTCAAGCCAGTGGCATTGTCATCGATGCCGCATTGTCGATTGAGGGTGTCCCGGGACGTACACGGATTACGTCACCGCGTGGCAAGCCCGCATTCATACTCAGGGGACCTGAACCCATCACTCTGAGGGGACTCAGCATCGATGGAGGTGGCCAAGAGGGCGATGGGGCGTTGATCACCGCATCCGAGGCCACAGCACTGACAATCGAGGACTGCTTCATCTCCAATTTCGGTGGCAGCGGACTGACGCTTGAAGGATGTGCGGGACGCCTTGCCGGGAATCGCCTTTCCGCCATCGGCACTGCGGCCATCTTCGCGCGTGACTCAAAGGGGCTCGAGATCTCCGGCAATGTCATTCGCGACGTAGGAAATAATGCAATTCAGGTTTGGACGAGCGAGAAGACGGACGGTGGCGCCATCGTCACTCGAAACCGCATCGAGAGAGTCCGGGCGGACGCTGGCGGAACAGGGCAGAACGGCAACGGCATCAACATCTTCCGAGCCGGACATGTCGTCGTGTCGGAAAACCGAATCACGGACTGCATGTTTTCTGCCGTCCGGAACAATGCTGGTGACAATTGCCACATCATAAACAACTCCATTTCGCACATGGGAGAAGTTGCCATCTACTGCGAGTTCGGCTTCGAAGGTGCAGTCGTCTCCGGCAATATCATCGATGATGTGGCCCTTGGCATTTCCGTCACCAACTTCAACGAAGGTGGCCGCTTGGCGACGGTGGCGAACAACGTGGTGAGGCGCGCGAAGGGTGGCGGTACCCTCCCGCAGACCAACGGCGTCGGCATCGGTGCGGAAGGCGACGCGGTGGTTATAGGCAACGTCGTGGAAGACACACGCGACACAGGCATTTCGCTTGGATGGGGACGCTATTCGCGCACCCTGTCGGCGACCGGCAACATTGTTCGGAACACGGGTCGAGGCATTGTCTTTTCGATGAGCGACGGCGCCGACGACGTGTTGATCGTCAACAACAGAATCTCCGGTGCCCAGCAAGCCATCATCGGTGCGGATCACGGGACGCCGGTCACCGAAGACCTTGGAAAGCCTGGCGCAGACATTCCGGCTGGTTCGATGATCAGCGGCAATCTGGTCAGCTGACTGCCCGAACTTCTCCAACCTCGAGACTTCTGCAGTTGCGCAATTCATGATGGCGGAAGCGCTGTAGGGTCTCCCGTTCGTCTGGTTTCCAGACATCGAGTTCACCCAGTATTGACGCCATGGCCACCTCAGCGGCGCGGCTTGCTCCGTCATCACATTTGAGTGCAATGCCCAGACCGGCATGGGGCACGCAGCCGCAATAAACACCCTCGGCACCACCTTTTACAAAAGCACGCGGAAGCTCCGTCATCACTTTGGTGTCGAAATGATCCGTGCCGGCCACCATGAAGGGATGGGCACGAACCGCCGCAATGATGCGCTGCCCAGCGATATTGTCCTCAGCACTGAAGCGGGCAAAACCAAGGGCCAGATTGCGAAGCGGAATGGCCCAGGTCGGCACCGAACAGCCGTCGATGCCACAGGCAAGCTGGCCCATGTCACATTCGGTGAGCTTGCCGATGGTCGCGGCAATCGCCCGTTGCACAGGGTGCTCGCGGCCGGTGTAGCCATGCGGGTCGGCGCCGAGTTGCCGGGACAATGCCAACATGCCCGCATGTTTGCCGGAACAATTATTGTGAATGGGCAGGCATCCCTGCCCCTCACGCACCAGAGCATGGCTGGCGGCCCGGTTTTCCGGCCAATGGGCGCCGCATTCGTAAAGATCTTCGCTATTCGAGGCCTTCGCCAGCATTGAATGGGCCACACGTATGTGCTCTGGCTCCCCCCGGTGGGATGAACAGGCCAGTGCAATCTCCTCATCGTTAAAGCCGAACCGGTCCGCGGCACCACTTTCCACCATGGCCTGACACTGGAATGCCTTGATGGCCGAACGCGGGAAGACAGTAGCCGCGATGCCGCCTTCCGCGGCGATCACATGGCCAGACCGGTCCACCACACAATAGGAACCACGGTGGCGGCTCTCAATGGTGCCGCCGCGTGTGACTTCGGCAATGACGGGATTAATCATGGACAGTCTCCTTGTGCGGTGACGCCATCAGATACCAGACAAAGGCCAGAACCTGGAGCAACAGGAACAGGCCAATCGCCCAACTGTAGGCATGAGGATCATAGGCCTCGGCACTGCCGGGAAACAGGCCGATCATCAGACCCACCAGGTATTGTGACGCAACGGCGGCAACAAACATCGCGAAGTTTATCGTGGCATTCGACCGCCCCGCAAGATCGCGGCCGATATGGGCCGCAAACCATGGGAAAGCGAGGATGGCCACCTGACCCGTCGCCGCGACCACCAGCCAGGCCGGGAACATGAGGCCCGGGACCTGCAGAATGATCAGCGACTGGGCGATGAAATAGATGACGTTGAAGCCCAGCATGACCTGCATCGGGCTAATGCCGCGGCGGCCGAGGCGGTCGGCAATGACACCAACCGACAGGATTCCGACCATGAAGGCGACTGCCATCCACAAGAGATGGCGAGCCACCTCATCCGGTGCAAGAGCCATGACATCGCGAAACCACGGACCTGACCACAGCGTGGTGATGCCGATCTGCACACCGGAGGTGAGCGCAAGGAGCGGTGCAACCCGCCAGAACAGGGGCCTGCGCATGATCGCAATCATCTGCTCGAACTGGGTGGCAAAGGACGCGGGGTGCCCCACCGTGTCGTTGCGAGGCGCCACAATCATGATGCCCAGTGCGCAGAGCAGGATGAGCCCGGCAAAGACGGCGAAAGTGTTGCGCCAGCCGAGAAGGCTGACGAGCCAGGCCGTCGGTTCGGTGGCCACGATGACGCCCAGCGCGCCGACCGCCATGATGGCGGTGTTGGCCAGGGACCGCCGCTGGGGCGGCACCCAGGTGGCCGAGGATTTGTAACCCGCCATGAGGCCCGCCGAGAAGCCGAGACCAATCGCAGCACGCGACAGGAACAGGCCGATGAAGCCGGGCGACCAGGCAAAACCGAGGCAGCCCAGAGACGCGATCGTCAGAAGGCATGCCTGCACCTTGCGGGGGCCATAGCGGTCCAGCAGCACGCCAAGGGGCAGCTGGAACAGGGCGAAGGCCCCGAGATAGGCTGCGGTCATTAGACCGAGGCCGGCCGACGAGAGCCCGACATCGCGAACCAGCTCCGGGGCCACGACCGCATTCACGGCGCGCAGCAGGTAGGACATGAAATAACCTGCGGCGAAGGGAAGAAGGGCGGTGAAGACGATGCGGAGCGGAGTCATGGAAGTCATTGCTTTTTCATAATTGTCCCGTAAACGATCGCTGCGACAAAAGCGACCGTTGTGATTTGCGGAGCAGCCATTACATGCGCGCGCTCCGATGCCTTCATCTCCAGCTCACGGGAACGAGCCATGATCCGCCGCGCACTTGCCTTCCAGCATATGGACGACGAACCTCCCGGCCTGTTCGGCGACTTCCTGCAAGCGCAGGGGGCCGAGGTCGACGTGGTGATGTTGCACAGGGGTGAGGCGATTCCATCGCTCGCCCCTTATGATTTTCTGCTGGTGATGGGCGGCGCGATGGACGTGTGGGAGACCGACGCCCATCCGTGGCTCCTCGACGAGATAGCGGCGATCCGCGAGTGGACGGTGAACCGCGACCGGCCCTATTTCGGCGTCTGCCTCGGCCTCCAGCTCCTGGCCGTCGCCATGGGCGGCGAGGTGGGCCTGGCATCCCAAGCCGAAGTCGGCATCGGCGACGTGGAGATCAACCGGCTGGGCCTCGTCCATCCGCTGACGGTGGGCTTGCCGCCCGCGCTCAAGGTGATGCAGTGGCATCATGCCGAGGTGACGGTGCTGCCCGCCGGGGCCGAGGTGCTGGCGTCTTCGGCGACGAGCCGGGTGCAGATCATGTGCGTGGGTCCCAACATCGTGGCGACGCAGTTTCACGGCGAGCTGACGCCGGCGCTGGTGGAGCGCTGGGCGCAGATCCCGCAATATCTCGACTGGCTGGACGCGGCGCTGGGACCCGGCGCATATGGGCGGGTGAAGGCCGAAGCCCTGCCGCTGATGCCGGCCATGGCGGAGATGAGCCGCACCATGTTCGAGAACCTGGTGGCCAGCCGCGAGGCGGTCGCGGTGGCGGCGTAAGCCGGGCGAGCGATCCTTCCGACGATGTCAATCAGCTGAGGTTGAGGCGTGCGTCCGCCTTGTGGAGGGTGGCGTTTGTCCCTCCGGGGAAGTGATCTCCCTTCGTTTATGTGAAGGGAGGCGCGGGCGCTGCCCGGCGCGGTGTGCCAGCGGTGAAGCTGGCGGTAGAGCGCTGGTACAGCGCCCGCAATCCGGCAGGACTTCGTCGCTGGGTGGAAAGCTCTTCGGCGGTTGCCTCAGAGGACAACAGGCCTACTGCCCTGAGGGCGCGGGGGTCGTAGTGTCCCCGGGTCCCACCACCCGCCCCCGAGCGCTTGAGGTACGTCCTCTCAAGCCCGCGGGCCTGCCATCCACTCCAGTCCCACGCTCACCGTCATGAGCAGGACCCCGTCACGGGGTGGACGGCTATCGACCTAGGATATTATTCTGTTATTGTCAAGGATTATTTTGCTATTTCTGCAATGTGTGAGCCGGAGGCGCGGTGCAGGGTCTCAAATAGAGGTCGGCATCGCCGGCACCACAGACCCGGCAGAGCCACAGATCTCCCTGTTTCACCGACGGCGGCGCGTCCTGGTCCTCCGCACGGAAGAGCGTGTGCGTCGCAAGATTCTTCCTTTCCTGTTCGGCGGTCATGCCGGTCACCAAACGAGAACAAGAAGACGAATGAATGCCGAACCAGCCACTGGCACCCTGGACCGGAAGCTGCAGCCTTGATGGATGCTGGTGGACGGCAGTCTCATGTTGCCAAGGCTCCATCCGAGCACGATCATCAAGCGATGATGTCTCTTCACCCTCATGACGTCTTCCGCTTCACCCGGTAACTGACCAGACGAGGACACGAGCGCCAATGTGGTTGGCGAAATTCCTCCCACCCCTGATGATGGCGCCTGGGTCAGCGGCCGTAAGTGGCGGTGAAACTTGCCTTGCCGAGCAGGCCGGGCCCGATGCCTTTGTTCAGCACGAAGGAATAAAGCGCGGCGGTGCCGGTCTTGGGAATGCCAGCGGCCTGCTGCACGTCGTCCACCGCCAGGGCGTAGAGCACGAAATTGTAATGGTGCGGCGCGTCGCCTTCCGGCGGGCAGGGGCCGCCGTAATTGCCGTTGACGCCCGTAGCGCCGGTATCGAGAAAATCGGTGGTGCCACCGAAGGCCGGCGCAGGCAAGGCCTCGGGTGAATTGCCGGCCCCTTGGGCGAGGCCCGTTGCGGTTGGCGGAATGTTGTAGACCGTCCAGTGCCAGAAGCCGCTGCCGGTGGGGGCATCGGGATCTTGGACCTGCAGCGCCAGCGACTTGGTGCCTTCGGGCACATTCGCCCACGTGAGGGCAGGCGAGACGTTGCCGCCGGTGCAGCCGAAACCATTGAGGATGAACTTGCTGTCGAAGCTGCCGCTGGCGAGATCGGGGCTGGTGAGCGTGAAGGCCATGTCGGCGGCGCGCGCGGCGTTGGCGGCTCCCATCGCCAGCATGGCGCCAAGTCCGGCAACAGAGAGCAGGGACGTCATCGCGAAATGGCGTGTCATGTCGGGTCCTCCCAGATGTTGTCTGTCCGGCATCCTCCGGATCGCCGGCGAGCCGCACAGAGACTGCTGCAATCGGCGGACGTTGGCAAGGGTGCGCATCCGGCCCCATGCCAGGGTGCCCCAGCGGCGGAGTGATAAAACAACACTGGCCGGGACAAGGCCCGGCCAGTCTTTCTGCTCGAATGTCCTGGAGACTTACTTCACGACCTTCGCCAGTTCGGCGTCGAGTTCGGGGACGGCGGTGAAGAGATCGGCCACCAGGCCATAATCGGCGACCTGGAAGATCGGGGCTTCCTCGTCCTTGTTGATGGCGACGATGATCTTCGAGTCCTTCATGCCGGCGAGGTGCTGGATGGCGCCGGAGATGCCGACCGCGATGTAGAGATCGGGGGCAACGACCTTGCCGGTCTGGCCGACCTGGTAGTCGTTCGGCACGTAGCCCGCATCGACGGCGGCGCGGGAGGCGCCGACGGCGGCGTTGAGCTTGGCGGCCACCGAGTCCAGCATCTTGAAGTTGTCGCCGTTCTGCATGCCGCGGCCACCGGAGACGATGATCTTGGCGGAGGTGAGCTCGGGACGGTCGGACTTCGACAGGTTCTCGCCCTCATAGGACGACAGGCCCGGATCGGCGGGGACGGCAACGGTCTCGACGGCGGCCGAGCCGCCTTCACCGGTGGCGGCGAAGGAGGCGGTGCGCACGGTGATGACCTTCTTGGCATCCGCCGACTGCACGGTCTGCACCGCGTTGCCGGCATAGATCAGCCGGACGAAGGTGTCGGCCGACTTGACCTCCGAGATGTCGGAGATCTGCATCACGTCGAGCAGGGCCGCGACGCGCGGCATGACATTCTTGCCGTTGCCGGTGGCGGGGGCGACGATGTGGTCGTAGGCGCCTGCCAGCGAGACGATGAGGGCGGCCATGGGCTCGGCCACCGGACGCTCGAGTGTTGCACTTTCGGCATGCAGCACCTTGGCGACGCCGGACAGCTTGGCGGCGGTGGCCGCGGCGGCACCGGCATTGTTGCCGGCGACGAGGACGTGAACGTCGCCACCCATCTGGGCGGCGGCGGTGAGCGCCTTGTTGGTGGCATCCTTCAGCGAGGCGTTGTCGTGTTCGGCAATGAGGAGGACGGTCATGGTCAGATGGCTCCCGCTTCCTTGAGTTTGGCGACGAGTTCGGCGGGCGAAGCCACCTTGATGCCGGCCTGGCGCTTGGGCGGCTCCTCGGTCTTGACGACCTTGAGGCGGGGCGCCGTGTCGACGCCGTAATCGGCGGGCGTCTTCTCGTCCAGCGGCTTCTTCTTGGCCTTCATGATGTTGGGCAGCGAGGCATAGCGCGGCGTGTTGAGGCGGAGGTCGGTGGTCACCACGGCCGGCAGCTTGATCTTCAGCATCTGCAGGCCGCCGTCGATCTCGCGGGTGATGTTGGCTTCGCCCGCACCCGGCTCGAGCTTGGAGCAGAAGGCGGCCTGGGGCCAGCCCAGAAGGGCGGCGAGCATCTGGCCGGTCTGGTTGCAGTCGTCGTCGATCGCCTGCTTGCCGAGGATGACGATCTCCGGCTTTTCCGCCTCGACGACGCCTTTGAGGATCTTGGCCACCGCCAGCGGCTCAACCAGGTCGTCGGTCTTGACCAGGATGGCGCGGTCAGCTCCCATGGCGAGTGCGGTGCGCAGCGTTTCCTGGGATTGTTGCGGGCCGATTGAGACGGCCACCACCTCGGTCGCCTTGCCCTGTTCCTTCAGGCGGACGGCTTCCTCGACGCCGATTTCGTCGAAGGGATTCATCGACATCTTGACATTGGCCAGTTCGACACCCGAACCGTCGGCCTTCACGCGGATCTTGACATTATAGTCAACCACCCGCTTCACAGCGACCAGGACTTTCATCTCTCTTCCTCAATATGGCAGTGCAAAAAAGTGGCCGGACCTCACGCGCTTCCCAGCGAAGAAAGCGTGCCAGAGTCTTGCCGGAGCATGTCCCGGCCGCCAAACCGCACCGCACTTTGGCGGGACATGCTCTAGTGATGGCAATCCCTCAAGTCAATTCCATCAACGGCGCTTGTGCGCTGAATGCGACCAAACTGCTCATTTGGTTGCGCAGTTCAGGCGTCGCCCATGCGCAGCCAGAGGCGGCGGCGGATGGCGAAGGTGAGCCCGAACCCCGCCACGAAACCGCCAATGTGGGCCCACCAGGCGACCTGGACCTCGCCATCGTTGGACGACATCAGCAGGCTCACGACCTGCAGCGCGAGCCAGCCGCCGAGCACCCAGACGGCGCCAATGCGCAAGGGAAGGCGCATGAACAGCAGGATCCACACCCGGGCCTTGGGAAACAGCATGACATAGGCGCCGATGATGCCGGAAACGGCGCCGGACGCACCGATGAGCGGTACGCTGGAGGCGGGCGCCATCAGAACATGGACGAGGCCGCCCGCCACGCCGCAGAACAGGTAGAAGATGGCGAAGGCGACATGGCCGAAGGCGTCCTCGATATTGTCGGCGAAGACCCACAGGAACAGCATGTTGGAAATGACATGCCACCAGCTGCCGTGGAGGAACTGGTAGGTGATCAGTGTCACGGGTTCCGGCACCGGGTCATAACCGTAGGCCGGGCCGGCAAGACCGGTGAGTTCGCCGGGCACGAGGCCCCAGCCGGTCGCCACCGCATACATGACCTGGTCGGTGGCAAAGGCGCCGGTGGTCGCATACATCACCAGATTGAGGGCGATGATGATGACGGTGACGGCCTGGAAGCGGATGACCTTCAGCGGGGTGGAATCGTGAAGGGGAATGAACATCAGCGGGTCTTTCCCGGCACCCAGAGCACGTCTCCGGCGCCTTGTGCGTTGGCCCAGCGGCTGGCGACGAAGAAGAAATCCGAGAGCCGGTTGATGTAGGCGATGGCCGCTTCGCTGACGTGTTCGCCATCCTGTGCCGACAGTTCGACGATCAGGCGTTCGGCGCGGCGGCAGATGGTGCGGGCGAGGTGAAGGTTTGCCGCCGCCGGATGGCCGCCCGGCAGCACGAAGGAGCGCAGGGGGCTCAAGTCGGCGTTCAGTTCGTCGATCTCGGTTTCGAGCCGCTGGTGCTGCCCGGCCACGATGCGCAGCGGTTCATACCCCAGGTCCTTGCCGGTATCGGGGACGCAGAGATCGGCGCCGAGGTCGAACAACTCGTTCTGGATGCGCGCCAGCATGGAATCGAGCTTCGCCATCCCGGTGGTGTGCAGGCGGACGATGCCGACGACGGCATTGGTCTCATCCACCGTGCCATAGGCGTGAATGCGCAGATGCGCCTTGGAGACACGATCGCCGGAGCCGAGCGCCGTTTCGCCCGTGTCGCCGGTGCGGGTGTAAATGCGGTTCAGAACGACCATGCGCCCTGCCTAACCTTTACTGCGCCGGTTTTCTACTCGTTTCTGAGGTAGGGGGCGGGACGGGCCGACAGCGCCTTCCAGGTGACGGCCAGCCCGGCGATCACGGTGACCGACATGGCAATCAGCGCGGTGAGAATGGCCACAGGCGCGGAGAAGCTCCACGGCATTTCCAGAATGAAGCGGGCAAGGAACCAGGAGCCCAGCGACCCGACGATGAGGCCGAAGACGGCGGCCGCCAGTCCCAGGGCCGCATATTCGATGACGAAGGCGCCGACGAGCTGGCGCCTGGATGCACCATAGGTCTTGAGCACCACCGCATCATAGAGCCGCTCGGAGAGGCCGGCCGCCAATGCGCCGGCCAGCACCAGCACGCCGGTCAGCAAGGTCAGGACATTGGCACCGCGGACGGCGGCGAGCATCTGGTTCAGCAGGCCGCTGACGATCTCGATGGCATCCTTGACCCTGACCGCGGTGACGGAGGGATAGGCCCTGGCCATGCGGTTCAGGAGGCCGGCTTCGTCGCCGCCGTTCATCTCCACGGTGACGATGTGGCTATGCGGCGCGTTCTTCAGCGTGTTGGGGGAGAACACCATGACGAAGTTGATGCCAAGGCTCCGCCAGTTCACCTCGCGGGTGTTGGCGACCTTCGCCGTGATCTTGCGGCCGAGCACGTTGACGGTAACCTCGTCGCCGACCTTTACCCCGATGCCCTTGGCGATTTCATCGACGAACGACACCAGCGGCGGACCGTCATAATTTTCCGGCCACCACTTGCCGTCGACCAGTACCGAGCCCTCGGGCAATGTGTTCGAATAGGTGAGGCCGCGATCGCCCCGTAGCGCCCAGCTCGACTCGGAGCTGGCATTCACCTCTGCCACCGGCACCCCCTTGATGGTGACCATCCGTCCACGGAGCATCGGTGCATTGCTGACACGGGTGACGCCGGGCTCTTTTTCGAGCGCCTGCTTGAACTGGTCGAGTTCGGTGTTGCGGACATCGAGAAAGAAGAAGGCCGGCGCCTTGTCGGGCAGGCCGGAACGCAGCTCGGTGGTGATGGTGCGGTCGGTGAGGGCCAGGGTGACGAACAGGGTGAGGCCGAGGCCCAGCGCCAGGATGACTGAGGCCGTGGCCGAGCCCGGCCGGTGAATGTTGGCGATGGCATAGCGCCAGATGGCGGAACGCAGCTTCGGCATACGGCGCGACGCAAAGATGATGGCTTGCGCGAGGCCGAGGAGCACGACGAAGCTCGCCACCAGTCCGCCGATGAACCAGGCCGTGATGCGCCATTGGCTGAAACTCAGGAACACCAGTGCTGCCAGAATGACAAGGGCGGCGACGATGGCCGCCAGTTCCCATGGGCCAGGCCAGCCGTGAACCGGCGCGCTGCGGTGGCGGAACAAGGCCGACGCCGGCACGCGGCGCGTGTGTCCCAGTGGCCAGAGGGCGAAGGCGAGGGTGACGAGAAGGCCGAGTACCCCCGCAAAGATGAGCGGAACCACTTCCACCCGCGCCGTGACCGGAAGCGGCAAGAGGCCCGCCAGCGTGGCCGATATCAGGGCAGGTGCCACGGCACCTGCCGCCAGTCCGATGGCGATTGCAACCAATGCGACCAGCAGGATTTCCGTGAGATAGATGCCGAAGACATCACGCGACGACGCGCCGAGGCATTTCAGCGTGGCGATGGAGTTCGATTTCCGCACCACGAAGGCCTGCACGGCATTGGCGATGCCGGCGCCGCCGACAATGAGCGAGGCCAGGCCGACCAGCGTCATGAAATAGCCGAGCCGCTCGATGAAGCGGTCCACGCCCGATGCGGCATTGTTGCGGGTCCGCACCCGCCAGCCGGATTCGGCGTAGTCGTCACGGGCTTCGCGGGCCACTTCACGCAACTGGGCGGCGTCGGCGGGCGGCGGCAGCTTGATGCGGTAGCGCCAGGTGATGAGGCTTCCCGGCTGCACGATGCCGGTGGTGCGCAATGCCTCTTCTCTCAACATGAGCCGGGGACCCAGCACGATGCCATCTGAAATACGGTCCGGCTCGGTCTTGATCAGGCCGCGGATGGCGATGTCGATGGAGCCGAGCTTGATGGTATCGCCCGGCTTGATGCCGAGACGGCCCATGAGAAGCGGATCGGCGACGGCACCGTAGATACCGTCTTTCTTCGCCAATGCGTCGGCGAGATTGCCGCCGCCATCAAGTTCCAGCTTTCCGTAGAGCGGGTAGTTGTCGCCGACCGACTTGGCTTCGACCAGGGTGGTGCCGTCGCCCGCAACGGCCATGGCGCGAACCGTTGCGACCTTGCTGACGTCTCCCTTGGACCTGATGAAGGCCATTTCCTTATCTGTGGCTTCGCGGTGGATCAGCGAGATCTCGATGTCGCCGCCGAGCAGCGGCTGGCCCTGTTCCTCGAGGCCGCGCTCGATGGCGGCGGCGAGCGACCCGATGATGGCGATGGTGCCGGTGCCAAGCGCCAGGCAGGTGAGGAAGATCCAGAAGCCCTGAAGCCCAGATCGCAGGTCGCGGGCTGCGAAGCGCAGCCAGAGACCGGGATTCACGGGCGGTCCCCGGCAATGATGCGCCCGTCGAGGACTTCGGCCACCCGGTCGCAGCGTGACGCCAGCGCGCGGTCGTGGGTGACCAGCAGCAGGGAGGCGCCATCCTGTTCCTTGAGGTCGAAGAGGAGGGAAATGATCTGTTCGCCGGTGACGTGATCGAGATTGCCGGTGGGTTCGTCGGCGAGAATGATCCTGGCACCGGAGGCGAGGGCACGGGCAATGGCGACGCGCTGCTGCTCGCCGCCTGAGAGCTGGCCCGGGTAATGGGTGAGGCGGTGCCCGAGGCCGACCCGCTTCAGCTTTTCTTCGGCAATGGCCATGGCGTCCGCAATGCCGCGGAATTCCAATGGGACGGCGACGTTCTCGAGCGCCGTCATGGTGGGGATCAGATGGAAGGACTGGAAGACGATGCCGACATGGTCGCGGCGGAAGGCGGCAAGTTGATCTTCCGACAGGCCGGTCAGCGACTTTCCCGCCACGGTCACGCCGCCGCGGCTGGCGTGTTCGAGACCGGCGATCACCATGAGAAGCGTGGTCTTGCCCGAGCCGGATGGCCCGACGATGCCGAGCGCCTCTCCCGGGTTCACGCTGAGGTCGACGCCGCGCAGGATATCGACATCGCCGGCGCGGCTGGGAAGGGTGAGGTGGACGTCCTTGAGGGAAACGGCGGAGGGAGTCATCCGGCGAAGATGGGTGGCGAAAGGTGATTTGTCGAGTTACGGGTGCTTGAAGCGATGGAAACAGCGCCTTACCTTGACCAATATGCTTAAGATTTCAGCCGCGATCGCCTTCATTTTCCTGATGTTGCAGACCGCCGTGGCCGCGCCGGTCACCATCCTGGCACTCGGTGACAGCCTGACGGCAGGGCTGGGGCTGCAGCCATCCGACGCCTTTCCGGTGAAGCTGGAGGCGGCACTGCGCGCCGACGGCCATGATGTGACGGTGGTGAATGCCGGGGTCTCCGGCGACACGGCGGTCGACGGCCTGGCGCGGCTCGATTGGGCGCTCGGCGACAATGTCGATGCGGTGATCGTCGAGCTGGGGGCCAATGATGCCTTGCGCGGCCTGCCGCCGGCCCAGGCCGAATCGGCACTGGACGGCATCCTCACCAAGCTAGGCGAGCGAAGGCTGCCGGTGCTGCTGGCCGGCATGCGCGCGCCGCCCAATCTGGGTCCGGATTACCAGCACGCCTTCGATGGCATGTACCAGCGTTTGGCGGAGAAACACGGGACGCTGTTCTACCCCTTCTTCCTGAACGGGGTGGCCGCCGAACTGTCGCTCAACCAGGCCGATGGCATGCATCCCAATCCGGCCGGGGTCGATGTCATCGTGTCACGCATCAAGCCAATTGTTGAGCAATTGATTCGAAAAACTGCTGCAAAATAGGGCTTGGCGTTTTCTCGAATCAGACTAGCGTGAGGATGTTGCGTTCCGAGCAATCCTTCAATGAGGAGGCCCGCCATGCCGCGACTGTTCACCGGCCTTGAAATTCCGGCCGATGTTGCCTTCGATCTGAGCCTCATGCGGGGCGGGATCGCCGGAGCCCGCTGGATCGATCCCGAGTGCCACCACATCACATTGCGCTTCATCGGCGACATTCCCGACGGCCTTGCCCGCGAAATCGCCTATGAGCTGGAAGGTGTCGAGGCCAGGCCGTTCCAGCTCCGGTTGTCGGGCTGCGGCGTGTTCGGCGGCAGCAAGCCCCACACGCTCTATGCCAGAGTTGAGGAAAGCGCCGACCTCAGGCGTCTGCAGGCGGTCCACGAGCGGATTTGCCAGGTGCTGGGATTGCCGCCTGAGGGGCGGAAATTCACGCCCCACGTGACGCTGGCCAGGCTGCGGGAACCGGACCTCGGTGCGCTTCACCGCTTTGTGGCCGACCACAATCTTTACAAGAGCCGGGTGTTCGAGGTGGCGCGCTTCGTGCTATTCTCGTCGCGTCCATCGCGCGGGGGAGGCCCCTATGCGGTGGAGGAATCCTATCAGTTGCAGGCGGGGACATGAGCGAAAAATCACTGGTTGGCGTCGAACGGGCGAAGGCTCTGCGGGAGTTGCACGGCTGGACCGAAGCCAAAGGCCGCGACGCCATCAGCAAGTCGTTCCAGTTCAAGTCATTCTCGCAGGCCTGGGGGTGGATGAGCCGGGTGGCGCTCTATGCCGAGAAGACCGACCATCACCCGGAGTGGTTCAATGTCTATGGCAGGGTGGATGTGACGCTTGCCACCCATTCGGCCGGCGGCGTGACGGAGAAGGATGTGGCGCTGGCCCGCAAGATGGATCAGCTGGCTGAGGGTTAACGGCCGTTAAGGACATTACATCTCTTTAATGTCCGGTTTTGCTTGAAGACCTGAGACAATTTGCCCATATTTCCCGGCAAAGCTTTTTCACTGGAGGAAGACATGGCTGACGCCCGCTACCAAACACAAACACGAGCCCAGACGCGGGCCGATGTCGACCAGGGTCTCCGGTCGTACATGCTGGGCGTCTACAACTACATGGCGCTCGGTGTCGCCGCGACGGCGATCATTACCATGGCCGTGGCGTCCAGCCCAGGTGCGCTGGCCACGGTCTATTCATTGAAGTGGATCTTCTTCATCGCCATCATCGGCATGGGATTCCTGGCTCCACGCCTGATCTTCTCGTCCAACGCTGCGGTCGCGCATGGCGCCTACTGGGGCTATGTGGCGCTGTGGGGCCTCGCGATCGCTCCGATGGTCGGCACCTACCTGCATCTGGATGCCAGCATCGTCTACCGCGCCTTCCTGATCACGGCCGCCACGTTCGGTGCGACCAGCCTCGCGGGTTACATCACCAAGCGTGACCTGTCCGGCTTCGGCGCCTTCTTCATGATTGCTTCGATCGGTCTGGTCATCGCCATCGTGGTCAATGCCATCTTTGTCGGCAGCACGATGATGAGCCTGATCACCTCGATCGGCGTGGTGCTGCTGTTCGCCGGTATCACCGCCTACGAGACGCAGCAGATCAAGGAAATGTATTACGAAGGCGACACGCCCGGCGTGGCCCGCGGCAAGTCGATCTTCGGCGCCTTCATGCTCTACGGCAGCTTCATCACGCTGTTCGTGCACATCCTCAACATCCTGGGGATCATGCGCAGCGAGTAAGGTTCACTTACAGCACCCATCGACGAGATGCCCGGCGGAAACGCCGGGCATTTTGGTTTGGAACTTCTGGTTCAGACGGTGGTGAGTTTCGGCGGCTTGACCAGCACGCGGAGCACCTGGGCCAAGTCGTGGCCGCGCTTGAGGATGAGGCCGCCCTGGGCGATCACCGAATAGATGCCCTGCTTGCGGGCCAGCGACGGGTCCTTGACGATCCGGTAGAGCGGCATCTCGCTGGTGCGGCGGAAAATCGAAAACACCGCCTTGTCGCGGCCGAAGTCGAGGGCGTAATCGCGCCATTCGCCTTCCGCCACCTTGGTGCCGTAGACGCCCAGTATCACATTCAATTCCTTGCGGTCGAACGCTACCTGCCCGACGCGGCGTTCCGCCGGTCTTCCGACATCCACTGTCCCGGCCGAGGCGCCAGAGGCCCACGGCCGGAGCGGTATTATGTCTTCGTTGTTCTCCAACTGCCCCACCTTGTGGTGACGGGGTCAACACCCTCATCGGATGATGGACCCAATCCGGAGCGATGGCAAGGCAGCATGCCAAAATTCACGTTTCCGCCGCAATTTCCACATCATCACGCCTCGCTCCGGGGCTACACCAATCAACGTTGCCTTGGACCCGGCTGGTGTTGAGCTTCGGAATTCTCAGCCCCCCAGCCCCCCGGTGCTTTTAAAGCCCGCCGGGTCATATCAAACCTTGTTTGTATGTAGAGGCGTCGGAGTTTGAGTTTTGCGGCCGGAACCCCATCCGGCCGCTTTTTCTTTGGGCTCTTGACCTTCCGCAGCCGTCACCCGATATGGCGCCCGTGACCAATGGCAAGAGAGGGTGACCATGCCCAAGGCGGCAAAGAAATCAGCGGCTTCAACTGCAGAGACGGATGCCCCCAAGGCCCATCAATTCCAAGCCGAAGTGGCGAAGCTTCTGCACCTCATGGTGCATTCGGTCTATTCCGACCGCGACGTGTTCCTGCGCGAACTCATTTCCAATGCCGCCGACGCACTCGACAAGCTGCGCTACGAGGCGATTGCCACGCCGGAGCTTCTTGCAGGTGACCCGGAACTCAAGATCACCATCACCCCCGACAAGGACAACAAGACGCTGACGATTGCCGATAACGGCATCGGCATGAGCGAGCAGGAGCTGGTGGAGAACCTCGGGACCATCGCCAAGTCGGGCACGCAGGCTTTCGTCGAGAATGCCAAACGGGCCAAGGGCGAGGTGCATCTCATCGGCCAGTTCGGCATCGGCTTCTATTCGGGCTTCATCGTCGCCGAATCGGTGGACGTGATCTCCCGGCGCGCCGGTTCCGGCACGGCCTTCAAATGGTCATCGGATGGCTCCGGCAGTTTCACCGTCGAGCCCGTGACCGAGGCGCAGCGCGGCACCTCCATCGTGTTGCATCTCAAGGACGATGCCGCCGAGTTCCTGGAGGACTGGAAGATCGAGAGCGTGGTGCGCGCCTATTCCGACCACATCGCCCATCCGATCATGCTGGCGGTGGACAAGGAGACGGCGCGGCAGGTCAATACCGCCAATGCCATCTGGACGCGGCCCAAATCCGAGGTGACGGCTGACAGCCACAAGGAATTCTTCGGCCACATCGCCGGAATCTATTCGGATCCTGCCCTCACCATCCATTACCGTGCCGAGGGCCGGCATGAATACACCGTGCTCTTCTATGTGCCGGGTGAAAAGCCCTTCGATCTCTACGACCCCGAGCGGCGCGGCCGCCAGAAGCTCTATGTGAAGCGGGTCTATATCGCCGACGACGTGGAGCTGCTGCCGGCTTACTTGCGCTTCGTGCGCGGCGTCATCGATTCCGAGGACATGCCGCTCAACATCTCGCGCGAGATGTTGCAGAACAATCCGCAGGTCGCGGCGATCCGCAAGGCGGTCACCAACAAGGTGCTCAGTGAACTGAAGAAACTGGCGGAGACCGATGACACGGCCTTCGCCAAGATCTGGGAGACCTTTGCGCCCGTCATCAAGGAGGGCCTCTACGAGGACATGGAGCGGCGCGACCAGCTGTTCGAGATCGTGCGCTTCAAGACCACCAAGGGCGACGGCGTGACGCTCAAGGACTATGTGGGCCGGCTGCAGGAGAACCAGAACGCCATCTACTATCTCACCGCCGAAGACGCCGCGAAGGCGGCTGCGAGCCCGCAGCTCGAGGGCTACAAGGCACGCGACGTGGAAGTGCTGCTGCTGACCGATCCGGTCGATTCCTTCTGGGTGAGGACGGCGCTGGGCTTCGACGGCAAACCGTTCAAGTCGGTGACGCAAGGTTCCGCCGACCTCGATGCGATGAAGGCCAAGGACGAGTCGCAGGGCGGGGCCGCCGACGATCCGGCAACGGCCGCACTGGTCGCCGCGATGAAGCAGGCACTGGGCGAGAAGGTGAAGGATGTCCGCACCTCCAAGCGGCTGACGTCGTCGGCCTGCTGCCTCGTCAACGACGCGATGATGGACCGTACGCTGGAGAAGCTGCTGTCGCGCCAGAAGGACTCGGGCGTCGAAGTATCTGCACCGATCCTCGAGATCAATGCCGGCCATCCGCTGATCAAGGCGCTGGCCGGATCGGTGACGGCGAAGGGTGCGTCTTCGGTGGAAGATGCGGCGCAGTTGCTGCTCGATCAGGCCTTCATCCTCGAAGGCGAGCAGGTGCCGGATCCCTCGGCCTTTGCCCGGCGCATGGCAGATGTGATGGCGAAGGTGTTCGCCTAGTTACATCACGCCTTCGACGATGCGGATATCGCGGACGACGGCGTCGCCCAGGACACGCAACGCCTCCTGATAGGCGGGGCTGGCGTGGGCTGCGGCCGCGGCGGCGACACTGTCAAACTCGATGAGGACGGTCCGTTGATCGATGCCAGCGTCATAGGTCTTGGCCGGTAGGCCACGGGCCAGAAACCGGCCGCCAGCGGCCTGGATGGCGGGACCCCCGATCTTGGCATATGCCGCCAGCGCATCGGGGTCCTTCACCTCGTGATACATCGCGATCCAGTAAGCTTTTGCCATGCTGTTCCCCATTGTTCCGGCCTGGAGGGCGGCGTGGCGCGGTGCCCCCACCCTTGTCTCCATACCATAGGCGCCAAAGCGCACGGCCTACAAGGCGTGGCATTGCTACAACAGTCGCGGTATTGTGACGTGCAGCACTTTTACCACGTCAAGATTGGTGCTATGTGCGCATCTTCACGTTAACACGCAAAGGAGTCAGTCATGGAGAAACGTTTTACGCGCTGCTGAACTCCGGGCCGCCGAGGCTCGGGCCTCTGGCGGATAGCGTACGTCGCGCTTTAGGCGCTCTCATCACATCACAGTTCTGAATCGCCGGCATCAAAGCTGCGCAACTGCGCGCGGCAGCTGACGTCCACATGCACGCGCATGGGCTTGAACGGCTCATGACTTCGCGAAGGAGAGACTCATGTTCTCGCTCAAGTTCGACCTGCTGTTCCCCAGCCTCAATATGGCGAAGGCGACGGCGAAGAAGCTCAACGCGGCCATTGCGCGGCCGTCATCCGATATCGATCCCCGCGAGCTCAAGCGGATGCGGGATGAATTGCGGCTGGCACGGGAGAAGGTGAAGGCCCAGTCCATGGTGAACCGGCAGCTGTTCCTGTGACGGACGGTGCCGGCGCCATCCGGACCTCGCCCGCCGTTCTTGCGTATCAGGGTACCGTCTTGCGGCGATTGCCGCGACGTGCGGGTCTCCACCCTGGTTCGCTGGCCGCGGGGCCGAGCCTGTTGTAGGATGTGCCGCCCGCCAACAGGATGTGAGCAGGACATGCTGGAAACCGACAAGGTGTTCGCCGGCTCGATACCGGAAAACTACGACCGCTATATGGTGCCGCTGATCTTCGAACCCTATGCCGCGGATCTTGCGGCACGCGTGGCGGCGTTGACGCCTGGCGCGGTTCTGGAAATTGCGGCGGGCACCGGGGTGGTGACCCGCGCCCTGGCGCCGCGGCTTTCGCCAGCCGCACGCTACACGGTGACCGACCTCAACCAGCCGATGCTGGACTACGCGGCTTCGCAGCAGGCGCCCGACAGCCGCATCGCATGGCAACAGGCGGACGCGATGGCGCTGCCGTTCGAGGACGCGTCCTTCGATGCCGTGTGCTGCCAGTTCGGCGCCATGTTCTTTCCCGACCGCGTGGCGGCCTACCGGGAGGCCCGGCGTGTCCTGAAGCCCGGCGGCCATCTTCTCTTCAACACGTGGGACCGCATCGAGGAGAATCACTTTGCCGACGACGTGACCAATGCGTTGGCCGTGATGTTTCCAAGCGATCCGCCGCGCTTCATGGCGCGCACCCCGCATGGCTACCACGACATGGCAGAGATCCGGAGCGACCTCGATGGGGCAGGCTTCTCGCATATGGCGATCGAGACGCGGGCCGAACAGAGCCGTGCGGACTCGCCCCGCATTCCGGCCGTTGCCTATTGCCAGGGCACGGTTCTGCGCACCGAAATCGAGGCGAGAAAGCCGGGAAGCCTGGAGGCCGCGACCGATGCTGCCGAATCCGCGATCGCTGCACGGCACGGAAGCGGTGCGGTGGCCGCCAAGATCCAGGCGCACATCGTCCAGGCCCGGAATTAGGCGAACAGCTTGCCGAAGGCCTCCATCGTCGTGTTGGCGCCGCAGATGACGACGCCGACGCGTTCGTCCTTCTCCGGCTTGTAGGCGCCCGACAGCAGGGCCGCGAAGGCGGTGGCGCCACCTGGCTCGGTGACGAGCTGCTGGTCGAGCCACAGGCGGCGCTGGGCGTTACGAATGTCGTCGTCGCTGACGACGGCGACCCCGGCGATGTGATCCCTCGCGATGCCGAACATCAGGCGGCCGACGGTGGAGGCGCCAAGCGAATCGGCGGCAACGCCCGAGGGCTTGACCGCCACGCGCTCGCCGGCGGCCAAGGCCGCATGCAGCGTGTTGCAGGATTGCGGCTCGACGCCGACGACCTTCACCGATGATTGGTACCATGCTGCGATGCCGCCAATGAGACCGCCGCCGCCCACTGCCACGAGCAGCGTGTCGAGGCCGGGGGCCTGGTCTTCCAGTTCGCGCGCCAGCGTGCCCTGGCCCTGCAAGGTCGCTTCGGTGTCGTAGGCATGGACATCGCGGGCGCCCGACTGTGCGATGTGGGCCTCGCAGGCGGCCAACGCCTCGTAATAGTTGGCTCCCGTCTGCACCACTTCGGCGCCGTAGGAGGCGATGCGCGAGACCTTGGCGGGAGACGCGATCTCGGGCACGAAGATGCGGGCGCGGTGGCCCAATGTCCTTGCGGCGTATGCCACTGCCGCACCGTGATTGCCGCCGGAGGCCGTGGTGACACCGGCCGGCGCCACCGGCGCTTCGGCCAGATTGTTGAAGGCGCCGCGGGCCTTGAAGCTTCCCGAATGCTGGAACAGTTCGAGCTTCAGCGTCACCGGTTGGGCAACGCCATCCAGGGTCACGTCCATGACGGGCGTCTTGCGCACGAAAGGTGCGATCCGATGGGCAGCCTTGGCGATGGTGTCGCGGTCGATGCTCATGTCATTCGGCGGGGGCGACGTGGACGAGGGTGCCGGACTTGGCGGCGAAGGTCTCGTCGTAATAGCGCTTCTGGGCGAGAGCGGCAGTCAACGCATTGCGCATCAGGATCGAGACCGTGACGGGGCCCACACCTCCCGGCACCGGGGTGATCCAGCCCGCCACATCGGCGCAGGCATCGTAGTCGACGTCGCCCACGGTGATGTGTTTTCCGCCCTCCTCGATCTGGTTGATGCCGATGTCGATCACCGCCGAGCCCGGCTTGATCATGTTGGGGGTGATGAAGCGCGGCTTGCCGACGGCAACGAAGATCGCATCCGCGGCACGCGAATGGACCGCGAGGTTCCGCGTCATGTGATGGCAGACGGTGACGGTGGCGCCCTCGGCCATCAGCAGGAAGGCGATGGGCTTGCCGACGATTTCCGAGTGACCGATCACGACGACTTCCAGACCTTCGAGTTTGAGGCCGGTGCGCTTCAGCAGCTCGACGGAAGCGGCGGCGGTGCAGGGTGCGAGCGTCGTGTCCCGGTAGACGATGTTGCCGATGGACGAGGGATGCATGCCCTCCACGTCCTTCAGCGGGTGGATGGCGGTCTGCAGTTCGCGAACGTCCAGGTGCTTCGGCACTGGTCGCTGGATGATGATGCCGGTGACACGTGGGTCGGTGTTGAGGGCGGCCAGGATGCCCAGCATCTCGACGCGGGAGACCTTCGCCGGGAGATTGCGCTCCTCGAACAGGATGCCGGCCTTCTCCGCGCCGCGCGCCTGGTTCCTGACATAGAGGCTGACGGCGGGGACGTCGCCGATGGTGATGGACACGAGTTTGACGGGCCAGCCCTGTGTGGCGAGATCGCGGACGCCGTCACGGACGGTGGCGGTGATCTCTTCGGCGACGGGCCTGCCGAGAAGAGCATTGTGGCGGATGGCGGTCTGGATGTTCATGGCGGTGCCTTTTGTCACGCGTTGATCTCCATGCGCAAGCCCCGGACGTCGAGAATGTCGTCGGGGCCGGCATCGGCCCGATGGGTGGCGTCACGCGCCGTGGAGCGTGCCCGCCACGTCGAGGACGGCGGTGCCGATGCTGCGGTCCATGGCACGTTCGAGGACGGCCATCGACGAGCGCAGTGCCGTAGCGGGCGGCGATTTGAGCCGCGCGGCCAGATAGAGGCCGGCGAGGAAGTCACCGGTGCCGTGTGGTACTTCGGCGCGGCGGGTCGCCATGTGGCGTTCGACCGGCCCATCGCTGACGGCGAGCGTTGCCAGCTTGTCGTCGCCGGCGGGAACCGAGGTCGCCAGCACCTCGGGGGCGGGCAGCTGATGGGCGGCTTCGATGGCGGAGGTCTCGCCGGTCACCTGGTGCCCCGCCAGCCAGCCGAGTTCGAAGGCATTGGGGGTGATGCAGGAGGCAAGTGGCAACAGCAGTTCGCGCACCGCCTCGGCCACCTCGCCCGGCACATAGAGCGCGCCGTTGTCGCCGATGACCGGATCGACGAGCACGAAGGCCTCGGGCACGGCAAGGATGGCGCGGGCCGCCTGGTCGACCTGCTCAACCGACGTGAAGTAGCCGGTGAGGATGGCGCCGCAGTTCGCCAGCACGCCCATCTCACGCAGCGTGTCGATGATGTTCGCCATGTCAGTTGGATCGGTGCGGAACCCCGCCGGCTTGCCATGGCCCGGGTGATTGGAGAGCGTCACGGTGGGGATTGCCACCACCTCGTGGCCGTCGGCCTGCAAGGCGGGAACGGCAGCAGTGAGGCCGACCGGGCCCCAGGCCACCTGGGACGAGATGGCGAGAATGCGCATCAGATGATGTTCTTCTCGAACAGCGGCTCGCCCCGCAAGACACGCCCGTAGCCGAAGCAGGCAAGATCTATGGTGCGGTACTGGCCATGCACGATGAGTTCGGCAATGGCGTTGCCGGACGCGGCACCCTGCTGGAATCCATGGCCCGAGAAGCCATTGGCGAAGTAGAAATTCCCAACTTCCGGATGGGGCCCGATGATGGCGTTCTGGTCCAACGCGTTGTAGTCGTAGTGGCCGGTCCAGGCGCTGATCACCTTGATCGATTCGAATAGCGGCACGCGGGACGCCAGCGGCTCCCAGATACGTTCCTCGAAATAGCCATAGTCGACGTCCCAATCCATGACGGTGGGTTCATCCTGCTCGTCGGGGGATACGCCGGTGATGAAGTTGCGGCCCTCGGGCCGGAAGAAGATGCCGCCGGGCTCTACCGTGAGCGGCGCCTTGTGCAGCGCCTCGGTGGCAGTGGGACAGTCGAGCACGTAGATGTAGCGCTTGCGGGGGCCGACCGGGAGATCAAAGCCCGCCAGTGCGGCAAGCGCACCCGCGCCGGCGCCGGCGGCGTTGACCAGTGCGCCGCAGGAGATGGTTTCGCCCGATGTCAGGCTCACACCGGTGATGCGGTTGCCGTCGCGGGCGATGGCCTTCACCTCGCCCGCGATCACCTCCACGCCCTTTGCCACCGCTCCTCTTCGGAACAGCGACATCAGCGAATAGGGGTCCATCCAGCCCTCGCCCGAAAGCCCGAAGCAGCCGGCGGCAAGGCCGTCCGTCACCAGCCAGGGGAAGCGGGCCGACAGTTCGTCGCCCTTCAGGATGGCGTTATCGGCGCCGTTGGCGATCTGGGTGCGGTGATTTTCCTCCAAGATGGGCACACCTTCCTCCGACGCCAGGATCAGGTAGCCCTGTTCGCGGAAATTCACGTCGGCCTCGGGGCCGAACTCGTCCTTGAGTCCCCGCACCAGCTTCAGTCCGAACATCGAGAGCGCGATGTTCTCCGGCGTCGAGAACTGCTGGCGGATGCCGCCGGCGGAGCGGCCGGTGCAGCCGAACTGGTAGGTGGTGTCCTTCTCGATGATCGCCACCGAGCCGGAAAACCCGTGTTTCTTCAGATAATAGGCGGTGGCGCTGCCAACCACGCCGCCACCAACGATGAGCACGTCACAAGATGTCATGATGCCCGCACATTGCCCAAAGTCACGAGGCCCCACAAGGCCTTCGCCTGTGGCGAAATAGGCCAAAAGTGGGCTTCACTTGGTGCGGTGCGGCGTCTAGCTTTGCAGTGCAAGAAAACAGGAACGCCATGACCCACAGACCTCGCCGCAGCGTCCTCTACATGCCGGGTGCCAATGCCCGGGCCATGGAGAAGGCCAAGACCCTCGATGCCGATGCCCTGATCCTCGACCTCGAGGATTCGGTGGCGCCCGATGCCAAGGCAGAGGCCCGCGCCCAAGTGTCGGCGGTAGTAAAGACCGGGGGCTATGGACGGCGCGAACTGGCGATCCGCATCAACGGGCTCGACACGCCGTGGGGCATGGACGACATGGCGGCGGCCGTCGCAGCAGGCCCCGATGCCATCCTGGTGCCGAAGGTGTCGGCGGCGGCGGGTGTCAGCCGGGCCGTGGCGCTGATGGGTCAGAGCAAGGCGGCGCTGTGGGTGATGATGGAAACCCCGCTCGCCATCTTGAATGCAGGCGAGATTGCAGGCGCCGACCCGCGGCTCTCCTGCCTGGTGCTCGGCACCAACGATCTGGTGAAGGAGACGCGGGCCAGGGCTTCGGGCGGTCGCTTCGCGCTGATCCCCATGCTTTCGACCTGTGTGCTGGCGGCGCGGGCTTTCGGCCTCGACGTCATCGATGGCGTGTTCAACGACTTCAAGAACGAGGATGGCTTCCGCGTGGAGTGCGAGCAGGGCCGCGACCTCGGCATGGACGGCAAGACGCTGATCCATCCTAGCCAGATTGCCACCTGCAACGAAGTGTTCTCGCCCGACGCGGCGGAGATCGAATGGTCGCGGCGGATCATCGAGGCTTTTGCCCTGCCGGAGAATGCCGCGAAGGGTGTCATCACCATCGACGGCAAGATGGTGGAGCGCCTGCACCGCGACATGGCCGAACGCGTGGTGGCGATCGCGGAGGCGATCGGGTCATGACCAAGACCAATCCCGGGAGTTTCTTCGAGGACTTTCGCGTCGGGCAGGTGATCCGGCACGCGACGCCACGCACTGTGACGGCGGGGGACCAGGCGCTTTATACGGCGCTTTACGGCCCGCGCTTCGTTGTTCAGTCGTCTGACAATTTTGCCAGAGCCGTCGGCTTTCCGCGCGCACCGCTCGACGATCTGCTGGTGTTCCACGTGGTATTCGGCAAGACGGTGCCGGACATCTCGCTCAATGCGGTGGCCAACCTTGGCTATGCCGATTGCCGGTTCCTGCTGGCGGTGACGCCCGGCGACACGCTGTCGACGGTGTCTGAAGTCATCGGGCTCAAGGAGAATTCGAGCGGCAAGACGGGTACCGTCTATGTGCGTTCCATCGGGTCCAACCAGCGTGGCGAGGAGGTGCTCTCCTATGTGCGCTGGGTGATGGTGAAGAAGCGCGATGAAAAAGCCGCTGCACCGGCGCCCGTGGTGCCGGAGCTGCCGAGGGTGGCCGATCCCGCAATGATCGGCATGGCCTGCCCGCCGCTGGAACTGACGTTCTGGGACAACGAACTGGCCGGCGCTGCGCACCGCTTCGGCGACTACGCGGTGGGCGAGAAGATCGATCACGTCGACGGCATGACGGTGGAGGAGGCCGAGCACCAGCTCGCCACGCGGCTCTACCAGAACACGGCGAAGGTGCATTTCAACCAGTTCTCGGAGGCGCAGGGACGCTTCGGGCGCAGGCTGATCTATGGCGGCCACGTGATCTCGCTGGCGCGCGCGCTGTCGTTCAATGGGCTCGCCAATGCCTTTCACATCGCGGCGATCAATGGCGGGCGGCATGTCGCACCGCTGTTCGCGGGCGGCACGGTGTTCGCGTGGTCGGAGATCGTGGACAAGGCGGAACTGCCGGATCGCTCCGACGTGGGAGCGCTGCGCATCGTGACGCGGGCGACACGTGATCTGCCGTGTACGGATTATCCGATGGAGGATGGCGCGCCGGACAAGCCGGGCGTCATCCTCGAACTGGATTATTGGGCGTTGATGCCGCGTTAGGCAAAGCCCGCGGCACGTCCTGGAGACTGGATGGCCGGGTCAGGCCCGGCCATGGAGAGGTTGGGGCCGCCTACAGCATCAGCCGCTTGTCGGTGGGCGGGAAGAGGCGGGTCATGTCGGGTGACGGACCGTTCGGACGCTGCTCCGACACGATGCGCTGGGGTAGGCCCGTCTTGGCGGCCTTCTCGATGGCCAGGAGCGCGCGGACGTCATTCAGGCCGTCTCCGCCATCGGGCTCGGGACGCATGCCCTTCAGGATGCAGTCGGAGAAATAGGCGGTCATGCCGCTGAAGTGATCGACCGTCGGGAAGGTCTTCTCCTCGATGGTCTTGCCGCCGCGGGAGAGGCGCATCTTCATGGTGTTTTCGAAGCGGAAGCCGGGTTCGACGGCGATTTCTCCTTCCGAGCCGATGACGCGGTACTGGTCGATATCGGCGCCGCCGAAGCTGACGGTGAAGTGGGCGATGCGGTCGCCGGGGAAGCGCAGCAGGGTCGAGATCGTTCCTTCGACCTCGGTGAAGCGCGGGTCGTTGTCGCCGTGGCTCTTCATGGCGATGGCCTCGGTGGGCTCACAGCCCAGCGTGTGGCGCGCCGCGTTGAGACAATAGACGCCCAAGTCCTGCAGGGGGCCGCCCCAGTGTTCGGCCAGCAGGCGGTGATTGCCGGCGGTGATCTGGAAGGAGAACAGCGAGGAGAACACGCGGGGGTCGCCGATCTCGCCCTTGCGGATGCGGTCGATGATCTCGATGGTGCCGGGCTCGTTGTGCAGGCGATAGGCGGTCATCAGCCAGACGCCGGCCTTGTCGGCCGCTGCAACCATGGCCTCGCATTCCTCCACCGACGCGGCCAGCGGCTTTTCGACCAGCGCATGGACGCCGGCCTCAGACGCACGGATCGTGTAGTCGGCATGCATGGAATTTGGCAGCGCGATGTAAACGGCATCGACGATGCCCTGCTTCAGCATGTCGTCATACTGGTCATAGGAAAAGATATGGGGAATGCCGTAGAACTTGGCGAGCTTCTCCGCGCCCGCGCGGTTGCCGGTCACGATGGCGGCCATCTCGGAATTGCCGGTCTGTTCGACCGACGGCATGAAGGCGATCTGCGAGATCCAGCCGGAGCCGACGACGGCATAGCGGATTTTCTTCATTGGGCTCTCCTTGTTGCTTGATTTACGGAACGGGGGTCCACAGGACCTGGTCGATGGTGACGGCGCCGGCTGCCAGCATGATGAGGCGGTCGAGACCGAGTGCGACGCCAGAGGCCGGCGGCATCATTGTCAGCGCCTGCAGCAGATCTTCATCGATGGGATAGCGTTCACCATAGATTTTCTCCTTCAGCGCCATGTCGGCTTCGAAGCGGCGGCGCTGTTCGACCGCGTCAGTCAGTTCGCCGAAGCCGTTGGCGAGTTCGACACCGCAGGCATAGAGTTCGAAGCGTTCGGCGACGCGGCGGTCGCGCGCCGAGGTGCGGGCAAGTGCGGCCTCGACGGCGGGATATTCGTAGAGCACGGTGACGCGGCCGTTGCCAAGGTTGGCCTCGATATCCTCGGAGAGGATGCGGCTGAAGATGTCGGACCAGGTATCGTCGGCGGCGATGCGGGTCTCAGACAGGCTGGCGAGCGCATCGCGGTCGGCATTGCCGTCGGCGTCGAGTGTCGAGAGCAGGTCGATCCCGGCGTAGCGCAGGAAGGCATCGTTGACGGTGAGCCATTCGGCTCCGGCCAGGGGATCGCAGTCTCGTCCCCGCCATTGGAAGTGCTGCGTGCCGGCGGTTTCGGCGGCGAGGCGCACCAGCGCCAGCGTGTCCTCGATCACGATCTCGTAGTCTTCCCGCGCCCGGTACCATTCCAGCATGGTGAATTCCGGCGCATGGGTCAGGGTGCGCTCGCGGTTGCGATAGACCTTGGCGATGTCGAAAATGCGGGTTTCGCCCGCCGCCAGCAGCTTCTTGCAGGCAAATTCCGGGGACGTGTGGAGATAGCGGGGCTGGCGGCTGCCGTCTGGCAGGACCATGTCGGTGGCGAAGGCGTGGAGGTGGGTTTCGTTGCCGGGCGAGACCTGCAGGGCGCCGCAATCGACCTCGATGAAGCCGCGCGCCGCGAACCATCCGCGAATGGCGGCGAAAATGCGGTTGCGCGCCAGCAGGAAGGGCCGCCGGTCGGCATGGCGGCCGGGATCGAACCAGCGGGATTGACTCTGCGGCAACGGGAACTCCCAAAAGGGTTGGCTTCGTCGGGGCCCGCTGCTAATACCGCGCCAATTCCAATCCGGCAAATTCAAGAAACGAGAGACGACATTGGTCAAGGTTATTGCAAGCGGCGTGCGCAAGGGCAACGTCATCGAACATGAGGACGGCAAGCTCTATGTGGTGCTGAAGGCCGAATCCATGCATCCCGGCAAGGGAACCCCCACCACGACGATCGACATGCGCCGCATCTCGGACGGGGTGAAGACCGTGGTGCGCTACAAGACGACGGATACGATGGAGCGCGCCTTCGTCGAGACCATCGCCCACAGCTATCTGTATCAAGACGGCGACAACTACATCTTCATGAACCCCGAGAATTACGAGCAGATCCAGGTGCCGGCCGACATGCTGGGTGACAGCGCCCCCTTCCTGCAGGAAGGCATGGAGTGCCAGATCGCGCTGTTCAACGGCTCGCCGATCTCGGTGGAATTGCCGCAGCGGGTGACGCTGGAAATCGTGGAAACCGAACCCGCGATCAAGAACCAGACGGCGTCGTCGTCGTTCAAGCCGGCGCTGCTGTCCAATGGCGTTCGCACCATGGTGCCGCCGCACATCGTCTCTGGCACCCGCATCGTGGTGCAGACCGAAGACGGCGCCTATGTGGAGCGGGCCAAGGACTAATCCCTCACAAACCCCGCGACGATCTCCACGTGGGACGACCATTTGAACTGGTCGACGGTGCCAAGGAAGCGGGCGCGGTAACCGCCACTGATCAGGATCGCGGCATCGCGGGCGAAAGTCTGCGGGTCGCACGACACGGCGATGACGGTCTTCACCTTTGATTTCGCCAGTTGCTTCGCCTGGGCCTCGGCCCCGGCGCGGGGCGGGTCGAAGACCACCGCGTCATAGTCCTTCAGTTCATTGGCGACGAGGGGTTCGCGGAACAGGTCGCGCACTGTTGCGGTGATGGGCTTCAAGCCGGGTGTGTTCTTCACCGCGGCGGCCAGTGCCGCGATGGCGGCGCGGTCATTGTCGAAGGCGTCCACCCTGGCCTTCTCCGCGAGCCTGAAGGTGAAGGGGCCGCAGCCGCTGAACAGATCGGCCACGCGTTTGGATTTGCCGATGACGTTCAGGACGACGCTGGCAAGGGTGGCCTCGCCTTCCTCTGTCGCCTGCAGGAATGAGCCGGGCGGGATGGCGACTTCGGCCTTGCCCATCATCACGCGTGGCTGGCTAGCCGTGACGATCACCTCATTGTTGACGGTGAGGCGCGCCAGTTTGAGGCCTGATGCGAGAGCGGCGAGTTTGGCGTGCTCCTGCACCACGATCTTCCGCTCGGCCTTCACGGCGGCATCGAGGCCGCCCAATGTCGCGGTGAGCGCCACGTCGCAATCGCCCAGAGTTGCGGCAATGGTGCGGGAGATGTCGAAAGCGCGATCGAGAGCGGGCACCAGGATGGGGCAGCGGTCGATATCATGCAACGCGTGACTGCGAGGTGCCATGAAACCTGCCGTCACACGATCGCCTTTCCGGCGGGCGTGGACGCTGACGCGCCGGCGGCCACTTCCATGGGCATCGGCTCCGGTCCATGTCGTGGTCCAGTTGATATGCTTCAGTGGATCGTCAGGCAGACCTTGGGGATATGTTACGAGGCCATCTTTCCAGGCGCGATAGGCATCCTCCTGCCAATGCTGGAGCTGACAACCGCCGCAGGTGTCGTAGTGTTTGCAGAAAGGCGAAATGCGTTCGGGCGACGGCGTGACGATCTCTTGCAAATGCGCACGGCCGCCGTCGATCGCGACCCGCACCGATTCGCCCGGCAGGGTGCGGGCAACGAACAGGGTCTTGCCATCGTGGTGGGCGATGCCCTCGCCGCGGCGGCCCATGGCCTCGATAGTGACGGTGGCTTCAGACATCGACGCCCAGGGGTGGATAGGCAAAGGCCATGCCGTAGCCGGCGCGAATCGTGATGCGGGTTTCGTCCGTGGCTACGTTTGACAGCGTGAGCGTGGAGCCCAGCGGCACATGGCGCTGGACGAGCGGCCATTTGACACCGTCGAGGTCGAGGCCGTCGAGATCGGCAAAGGGCACGATGCTGACGCGGGTGCCGGGGGCGAGATCGAGGGTCAGGGTACCGGGGATCACCGGATAAGCCTCTTCCTCGCCGCTGGTGAGCAGGGTGCGGGTGCCGGCGAGGGCAAGCCCCAGCGCCTGGCCCAGTAGACCCGTGGTGTGGTCGGCTTGTCCCCCAAGGCCTCCGGCCAGCACGATGGAGGTAGCACCGCGGCGGAGCGCTTCGGTGACTGCGATGGCACCGTCGGTGGCGTCCTTTTCGGCCGGAAAGGTCTCTCGCGGCACGTCCTTGTACTGGATCGCCAGTTCGGAGCCGGCCGAATCGAAGTCGCCAACCCAAAGTTCCGGCACCACACGCAAGGCGGCGGCATGCATCATGCCGCTGTCGGCGGCGATGAAGCGCGAACCGGATATCTGATTGCGCAGCCGGGGCGTAACGGTAAGGGTGCCCCCGAGAAGAATGGTGAAAGCTGTCATGAAGGGGCTTCTAGCAAATGGGACTTGCCTCTGCATCTCTCTCGCACTAGTTTCGCCACCGCTCTCAACGGGGTGCCACATCGCAGTGGCTGAGATGGTGCTGATGCGCCAGACCCGCTGAACCTGATCCGGATCATGCCGGCGGAGGGATTGCGAGCGGAACCCCAAAGGTTCCAATCCTCCATCCAACGGCGAATGGAGGACTTATGAAGAAGACCCTGACTGCTCTGTTCGCGCTTCTTGCCCTTGCCAGCCCCGCTGCAGCCAAGGAGACGCTCACCATCTACACCTATGACAGCTTCGTCGCCGACTGGGGCCCTGGCCCCAAGGTGAAGGAGGCGTTCGAGAAGGACTGCGACTGTACCATCGAATGGGTGGCTCCCGGCGACGGCGTGGCGCTGCTCAACCGCCTCAAGCTCGAAGGCGACAACACCAAGGCCGACGTGGTGCTCGGCCTCGACACCAACCTGACGGCAGAGGCGGCGCGCACCGGCCTGTTCGGCAAGCACGGTCTCGATCTCAAGCTGGCCAAGGTTCCGGTGCCGTGGGTGGACGAGTATTTCATGCCCTATGACTACGCGCATTTCGCCGTGGTCTATGACAGTGACGTGATGAAGAACCCGCCGGCATCGCTGGACGAACTGGTGAACGGTGATCCGTCCCAGAAGATCGTGCTGGAGGACCCGCGTACGTCCACGCCTGGGCTGGGCTTCCTGCTGTGGATGAAGAGCGTCTATGGCGACAAGGCGGCCGACGCCTGGAAGAAACTTTCGGGCCGCGTGCTGACGACGACGCCGGGATGGTCGGAGGCCTATGCGCTGTTCACCAAGGGCGAGGCGCCGATGGTGCTGTCCTACACGACGTCGCCCGCCTATCACGTGATTGCCGAGAACACAGAGCGCTACAAGGCGGCGAAGTTCTCTGAAGGGCACTATCTCCAGATCGAAGTGGCCGGGCTCATCGACAAGTCGCCGGAGCGGGCGCTGGCGCAGAAGTTCCTCGCCTTCATGATGGGACCGGGGTTCCAGGACCAGATTCCCACCAACAACTGGATGTTCCCGGCCGGCGAAACCTCCGAGCCGTTGCCCGCCGCGTTCGACGCGCTGGTGAAGCCCGACAAGACGCTGATCTACTCGCCGCTGGAAGTGGATGAGAACCGCCGGGCATGGATTGACGAGTGGCTGAACGCCACGGCGCAATGACCTCTTTGACGACCATGCGGGCGCCGGCGACGCTGGCGCTCGCTTTTTTGGGCCTGGCGCTGGCCGCCGGCTTTCTGCCGGTGTTCTGGCTGGGCGCGACGCAAGGGTTCGCCCGCTTCGATTCCTATCTCCTCCGTGTCCTGATCTTCACCCTGCTGCAGGCGGGACTGTCGACGCTGATCTCGGTGATGATCGGTCTGCCGGTGGCGCGGGCCCTGGCGCGGCAGCAATTTCCCGGGCGCAGGCTGGTCATCCGCCTGCTCAACCTGCCGCTGGCGCTGCCGTCGATCGTGGTCATCATCGGCGTCATCGAGGTCTATGGCACACGGGGATGGCTCGGCGGGCTGTTCAACATCTACGGTCTGCAAGGCATCCTGCTGGCACATGTGTTCTTCAACGCGCCGCTGGCCGCACGGCTGCTGCTCTCGGAATTCGAGCGCATTCCGGCGGAGAGCTGGAAGCTTTCGGCGCAGCTGGGATTTTCCTCGGCCCACAACTGGCAACGAATTGAATGGCCGCAGATCCGCGGCGGCCTGCCCGGCATCGCGCTGCTGATTTTCCTGCTCTGCGCGTCGAGCTTCGCCGTGGTGCTCACCCTGGGCGGGGGGCCGCGCGCCACCACGCTGGAGGTGGCGATCTATCAGGCGCTCAGGGCCGATTTCGACCCGGCGCGGGCGGCGGCGCTGGCGATCGTGCAGCTTCTGCTCTGCGTGAGCCTTGCCCTCATTGCGCAAGCGTGGGGTGGCGTGATGCAGGGCTGGCCGGCGCTGCGCATGGGCGCCCGCCGCTTCGACGGGCAGGACGCGCCGTCGCGCGCCGCCGATTATGCCATCATCGCGCTGGGGCTGCTGCTGCTGCTGCCGCCGCTGGCGGCACTGACCGTATCAGGCATCGTGAGCCTCAATCTGAGCCCGGCCTTCTTCCGCAGCCTTGCGACCAGCGTGGTGCTTGGCGCATCGAGCGCCGCACTGGCCTTCCTGATCGTGTGGCCCCTCGCGCAACGGGCGGTGCGGAGCGGGGCGTGGCGAAGGGTGTCCGGCCTCTCGGTGCTGGCGGCATGGATCATTCCGCCGGCGGTCATCGCCACCGGCTGGTTCATCCTGCTGATTGCGCGGGCCGACATGACGGGGCTTGCGCCGGCGCTCGTGATCGTCATGAATGGCATGATGTCGCTGCCCTTCGTCTACCAGACATTGACGCCGGCGCTGGCCCGCGAGGCAGAGGCCCATGACCGGTTGTGCGCCAATCTGGGGATTGGTGGCTGGACGCGCTTCCGGCTCATCGACCTGCCGGCGCTCAAGCGTCCCATCGGGCTGGCGCTGGTGATGGCCTTCATCCTGTCGCTCGGCGATCTCACGGCGATCTCGCTGTTCGGCACGCAGGATCTGGTCACGCTGCCCGCTCTGATCTACCGGCAGCTTGGGACCTATCGCGTCAACGAAGCGGTGGGAACGGCGCTGCTTTTGGCGCTGCTGGTGCTGGCCTTCACCACGCTGGCCGAACGCTGGAGTGCGAAGGCGTGATCCATCTCGACCAGGTCTCCTTCCGCTACGAGGACATGCGGATGCTGTTCGATGCGGTGTTTCCGGCGGGGAGCCTGACGGCGGTGATCGGGCCATCGGGCGCAGGGAAGTCGACACTGCTCAACCTGGTGGCGGGATTTGAAACCGCCGTGTCGGGCCGCGTGCTGATCGGGGCGCAGGACGTGACCGCGCTGCCGCCCGACAGGCGGCCGGTGAGCATGATCTTCCAGGACAACAATACCT